>JBIIHS010000010.1:0-17504 GCA_044235515.1 Chitinophagaceae bacterium
TGGTCCTGGCTTTGGGTTGTTTGCGCATCCACTCCAATTCTCGTCTGAAAAGATTCCGCGCTTTGTCGACAGAGGCTTTATCACTCTCTATTCGTGCTGTCTTTTTTTCGAGGTAATTTTCGTAGTCGCCCTTGTATACATGAAGCTCACTTCCATCGAGCTCCCAGATCTCGTCACATACCGTATCGAGAAAGTACCGATCGTGCGTTACCAATATGAGGGTAATGTTTTCACGGTTTAGAAACTGCTCCATCCATTCTACCATGCCCACATCAAGGTGGTTGGTCGGCTCGTCCATGATCAATAGGCAATGCTTATGCTCAAAGCCAATATCGATAAGTGTTTTGGCCAAAGCGATCCGTTTACGCTGGCCTCCGCTCAATGTGCCAATGGGTTGGTTCAGTTCCTTGATATTGAGTTTATCCAGTATCTGTTTGATCTTGGCGTCCATATCCCAGGCTCCTAATTCATCCATATTGATGATGGCCTGGTTCAGTTGTTCGGCATTTTCCGTGGCAGCCGCGGCCTCATAGGCTCGCACCGCATTCATCAGGGGATGGTCATGAAAGAAAATGGTCTCGGCCACGGTTTTTTGGGGATCGAACAGGGGGTCCTGCTCAAACAAGATCACATCTACTTCTTTATTGATCCAAACCGTCCCGCTATCGGCTGTTTCCTGCCCCGCCAGAATGCGCAGTAGGGTAGACTTACCTGATCCATTGCGAGCGATCAGCGCGATCTTGTCGCCCTGGCTAATATGAAAACTAATGGAAGAAAATAGTGGATGGATGCCATAGCTCTTGGTCAAACGCTCAACACTTACAAAATGCATGGCGCAAAGATAGGTTCATCGGTCTTGTCTGCAGAAAATAGATAACTAACGAAGTGAGTTTATAGGTTGTAGTGGAGCAGTTCGCTATTTTACGGGTCTTATTGTCAACTTGTGATCAGTTTGCAAAGCAGCATAGTAATTAGGATCAATAAAAAGATCCGGTAACGTTCCCAGTTTCGGCTATTTCTTTTTTGACGAAGGGCTTTTTGAATTTCGTTTTGCCATGTCAGGTTTTCGGGTTCGATCTTACAAAAGTGTTCCGAGATCTGCTCGAAAAGAGGATAGGGCAGGATCATCGCTGCCAATAGCAGGAGTCTGGCTCCGGTCAGTAGGGCCTCAGGATCGTCGTATTGTCGTAGGGTATCGATCTTTTCACTATGAGCGAGTTGCTCTATTTGTGAATGCAATTGCTGTGGATCGATTCGATCAGGATCTTGTGTATTCGTATTTTTCTCTACCGCTAAACATTCTTTTACCCACCCGGCAAGATCATCATAAGAGGAGGAGAGGTCTTTACCCTGTGCTTTTCGTAGCCAGCGCTCCTGCAAAAACTGAATCTTCTTGATCGGGTCACTTAAGACTTCATAGGCGTGTTGTATTTCGCTGAATCGAACGGAGGCCGCTGCATCATCCCCGGTTTTATCGGGATGTAGATCGAAAACTAGTTTTCTCCAGGCTTTTTTGATCTGCTCCGCCGTTGCTCCGGGGGACAGACCTAGTGTTTGATAGTGATCTTTATAATGACGTTGCAAGCATCAGTTTTTTATGCCATAGACCTTTTCTCCATTGATGTACGTGGCCACGACCCGGGTGTTGAGAATGGCCTCCGCGGGGGTACTCATCAGATCTTGGTCCAAGATGATAAAGTCGGCCCATTTGCCTGGTTCTAAGCTTCCTTTTTTATTTTCTTCGAAACTGCCCTTGGCGGCCCAATGGGTCATGCCACGCAAGGTCTGCTCGCGCGTAAGAGCATTGTCCATCTGAAAGCCCGTTGCAGGCCAGCCACTGGCATCTTGTCTGAATACCGCGGCATAAAATGTCTTAAAGGGAGAGATATCCTCTACCGGAAAATCGGTACCAAGCGGCATCCACTGGTTTTGTGCAAGTAATTGCTGATACGCATAGGCAGTCTTGATTCTTGTTGCCCCCAATCTTTTTTCAGCCCAATACATATCTGATGTCGCATGGGTGGGTTGCACAGAGGGAATTACGCCATATTTTCCAAAGAGGGCGAGGTCGTTTTCATTGACTACTTGGGCATGTTCGATTCTCCAGCGTTTATCATTAGCAGGTTGCAGATAGCGGCCATAGATCTGTAGGATGGTTCGGTTTCCGCTATCTCCAATGGCGTGGGTATTCATTTGCCACCCCTTGGTCGCACACCAGTTAGCGACGCTGTCAAAATGGGCAGGGTTGCTGAGCAAAAAGCCAACGTTATCTTTATCATCGTCATAGGGATGAAGCAAGCAAGCTCCTCTGGAGCCAAGGGCCCCATCACCATAGACCTTAAAACTCCTTACCTGCAAACGATCTTCCAATATCATCCCTTTTGTTTCTGCAAATCGGTAATTGTCTGGTTTATCACTTAACATAACGTTCAGTCGAAGCTTTAGCAAGTTGTCTTGCTGCAGCTTTTGCAGCTGCTCCACCACGGGATGATCCAGCCCGCAATCCGTTAGCGAAGTGAGTCCAACGGCCAAACAGTTTTGTTGTGCTTGGGTGATGACCCTGGTAAATTCCTCTGCAGTGATAGCAGGAATTGCCTTACTGACAAGGTCCACTGCGTTATCGATCAGGAGTCCGGTTATCACCCCATTTTTTACTACGACCTTACCCCCTACCAGGGGTTGCCCTGCCGTGATTTTTGCCTTTTCTAAGGCCTTTTGATTGGCGATGGCAGCATGCCCGTCAATACGGGTTAGCAGTACCGGCCGATCGGGAAATAGGGCATTGAGGACTTTGTTGTCAGGAAAGGTTTTGTTTTCCCAGTCGTTTTGATCCCAGCCATGTCCTACGATCCATCCCTCGGGATGAGTGCTCGCGAATTCTTTAACTAACGATAAGATCTGATCCCAACTCTTGCTCCCCACCAGGGACGCTGTGCGAAGGGTCTCCGCATAACCTACGAAATGCGCATGGGCGTCATTAAAACCGGGGTAGATGAATTTGCCATTTGCGTTGAGACTATCTCGAAATGTATATTTTTCCCGAAGGGATGCCGCCGTTCCGGTCGCCATTACTTTTCCCTTATCTATGACCATGGCTTCTTGTACCGAGAAGCTGCTGTCGATGGTGTAGATCTTTGCATTAAAAACTAAGAGGTCAGCTGCGGGCTTGTTCGTGCAGGCGGCACAGAAAATCAGCCAGAGGGGCAGGGCGGTCCATTTTAATTTCATATAAAAGAATTGGGCCTAAAGATATTCATTCTATAAAAAAAGAAGACCGCCCTTGCGAGCGGTCTTCCCAATAAGGCTTTAAAAACTATTAGTTGAACAAGTAGCGCAGACCAAACTGAATAGAGTAGGTAGAGGCTACGCTTACGTTATCACGGAAGGTCTTGGTGAGGATATCGCCATTGGCACTACCCAAGCGGTAGATTGGTAAGACCGTACCACCGGGAACAAAGCTGGCCGAATTGGTGATCGCCAATGGGCGGCTGTTGTTGATGGTTTTGATCTTGCCCCATCCTGGATCGATCAGGTTGCCGGCATTGAAGATATCGATGCTGAACTGCAGGCAGTTCTTGGTGCCCTTGATGTTAGTAAACAAGTCTTGCATGATCTTAACATCCAAACGATTCAGCCAAGGCGCTTGTGCTCCGTTACGCTCGGCATACTGACCACGATGAGCACGGAGGTATTTGTCTTGCTGAATGTAACGCTCGAACAAGGCACGCTGAGCAGTTTGATCATACACTACGCCATTTACTGTATTGCTAGCAAATAACATTTGCTGCACTTCGGTTGCGGTGGGAATGTACATCAGGTCGTTACCGTTGATACCATCACGGTTGAAGTCAAGGTCATAGGTATAAGAGAAGCGACCATTGATACCGCCATTATAGAAAGCAGAAATGGTGGTAGCCAGGTTTTTGAAATACTCCTTGCGGTAAGAGATCATGGCAACAACACGGTCTGGTATTACATAGTCGGCATAGCCAAGTGTCTGTGAGTTGGGTCCCCATACATTGGGCGTTCCCTGCCAGGCAGAGAGGGGTTGGTCACCACCACCATCATAAAGGTTCCCAGCCATTGATTTTGTATAGGCGACAGACCAAGAAAGTCCTTTACTGTATTGCTTTTCAACTTTAGCGGTCAGCGAGAAATAATAACCACGGGTTCCGTTATCCAAAATTACCGGGTTAAAGGCACCTGAGGCATTGGCTTGAGGAATACCATTATTTAGGGTATTGATAAAGCGGGTCTGGTTGGTTGCACCGTAAATAGGACGATTATCGGGATAGCCAGCAACAGCCAACGCCGCAGGGGAGATCATGTTGGGATTACGGAAGATAGCCGTGTACATGTCTTTATTAAAGATAGCTTCTACGGTTCCGATAATTCCTTTGCCTAAACGAGTATCAAAGGCAAGCGTTGATTTCCAGGTCTGGGGATTTCTAAAGTCTTCCACCAGGGCGGTTACGCTACCGGGTACAATAGTGCCGGCAGTAGGAACAGTAGAAGGTCTGTAGGCAGCAGGATCAGGATTGAAAGGTCCGGGTGTGTTGGCCTGGCCATTCCAGAATTGGGTAACCTGGATCATACCGTTGTCACCTGATTGGCTAACGATCCAAACAAATGGAACACGACCGGTAAAGATCCCTGTTCCACCACGAATCTGCAGGGAGCGATCTCCATAGATGTCCCAGTTAAAACCAAGACGAGGAGACCACATCAGGCGGTTTTTAGGAAGGTTGCCGGTATTAATCTTTTCGCCTCCTTCAAAATTCATGTTAAGCACCAAAGGATGCGTCTGGATCTGTGGCACATCGGGATAGGTGGGGAGATCTACACGCAGACCCAAGGTCAGGCGGAAATCTTTGGTAACTGCGATCTCGTCTTGCCCGTAAGCAGAATATTGAGCAAACTTGAAAGAGGAGAAGGCAGGAGCAAAGTTCTTAGATAATGAGTAGGTAATTGCAAAATCTCTGGGCTTGGCACGCAAGGCAGGATTTGGATTGATAGAGCTTGCAAAATCAGCCCAAGTATTGAAGACGTAGAAACTGGTACCAAAACGCTGGAAACCGTTGATAGTCTCGCTCAGTTCATATTGTCCACCTACAGTCCAATTATGTTTACCGGTAGTCCAAGTCAGGTTATTGATAACAGAGTAAGTTTTTACCTGACGCAGGTTTCCGAAGCTGAAAGGCTCATACCCAAAAGAGGTATAAGGAGCAGGTCCGGTAACACCACCTGTGTTACTCAAAATGTCTACGAAGGGGAATATCTGGCTATCGGTGGAGCGAGAGTCGTTTTGAAAAGTGTAAGTCGCACGCAGCGTATTGGCCATTTTACCCCAGTTAGAGTTTAACTCACCGGCCAGCGAATAAAGATTAGAACCCTGGAAATAGTTGGAGTTCTTAAACCACTGTGAAGTGCTGGCAGTACGATTACTGGTGTAATTAACGTTCGATCCGCTCACAGACGTGCTGGGCGTAAAGGGTTCTCCACCCTCTACCTGACTATAGCGAATATTGAGGCGATTTTTGTCGTTGATGTTCCAGTCGATACGGGCAAGGTACTTGGTACGCTCAATGTTCGGAACATATCCCTGATAAGGTCCAGTAACATATCCGTAATTATCAAGCAGGAATTTGCTGATTAAATCGAGTGAGTCAGCCGTAGGTCTTACGATATTGGGAGCACTTCCGTAAGGGGCAGCTGCTGTTGCAGCAAAGAAGTTTTGAATAGACTTGGGCTGATTTTCTGTTTCGTAATTGATAAAGAAGAAAAGCTTGTTCTTAATGATGGGTCCGCCCATACGGAAACCATATTGGTTGAATTCTTCAACGGGGCGAATGAATTTAGCTTGCTCAACTTGGTCACCTCTTTGATTTTGGTTACGGAAATAACGGTACACGGAACCCGTAAAGGTATTGGTTCCGGAACGCGTTACAGCGTTGACGGCCGATCCGATAAAGCCGGATTGGCGAATATCAAAAGGGGTGATATTGATAGAGATCTCATCCAGGGCGTCCAGTGAGATGGGAGCGCCACCGGCAGGGAGGTTAGAACCGATACCGAAGCTGTTGTTAAAGTCAGATCCGTCAACAGTAAAGTTATTTTGGCGGTAGTTACCTCCTCCAATAGAGGGGCCATTGGCCTGTGGGGTAGCCCTTGTGATCTCGTTAATGCTGCGGCTAAAGGTAGGCAGCTGGTTGATCTGGCGAGTGCCAACATTGGTAACAGCACCGGTACGACCAGCATTAAGGATCGAATTTTTTCTTCCACCTACAACAACATTTTGTAAGGCGGCCGCTGTGCTCAGCAGCTCAGCGCTCAACACGTAGGGGTCTCCCAGTTGTAAGAAGATGTTTTCGAATTTCTCCGCCTGGTGGCCGACAAAGCTGATCTCAATGGTGTAGGGTCCGCCCACACGCATATTCTGTATGGTATACTGTCCGCCCGTACGGGAGATGGTAGTATACTTGGTTCCAGAGGGCAAGTGGATAGCGACGATGGTTGCACCGGTTAAGGCTTCTTTGTTGTTGCTTTTTACATCACCGGTCAGAACCGCGGTCGTAACCTGAGCAAAAAGCGAAGAGCCAGCAGTCATGGCAACCACTAACAGGAAGAGTATTCTCTTAAGCATATTCATATTGGTTTTCGGATGCAAAGAAAGGGAATATTCCCTAAATAAATATAGCGAAATGTCGACAAAATACGGGCCGAAACGTAATGGATTACAACAAGATGGGTTTTTCAGCTTCTCCCACGCCGAGCAATACTTGTAAAGTTAGCGGACAATAGGGGTATCTAGAGTTTGAAATTTGGCGTTTCCGGCCCCGAAAATTGGTGTAAGTTATTGACTATCAATCATCCAATTTTTTTGTCTTTTTTCGTTTTTTACCGCCGAAAAGGTCAGAAAGCCTGTCATACTCCCTTTTGTATGACAAACTGGCCCCTGCCCTTCGTGAGCGAACTACGCTGGCACTGGTGCTGGCGGTCAAAAAATCGGCGTTGGTGCGATAGAAAAAAGAAGCCCTGATGGTGCCACTCGGGTTGATCAGCCACTCCATGGTTACGTCTGGCAGCAACAAAATACTTTGCTGCACGCTGGATTGCGCTCCTTGCCCTAAGGGGGCATCCATGCCCAGCCCCGTGGAAATAATAAATCGATTGTCGAAAAAGGAGCGACCAATCGAAAAGTTCACGTTGCTGCTTAGGTTCAGCGCCGTGCTACTCGAAGCCAGTAAGTTCCGATTGTATAATGATGTGTTCAGGTTGATGCGATACTTGTCGCTTCTTAGCAAATTGCTGAACAACTTATTGATCTGATCGCTTAGTACCGAAAGCAAGATGCCGGAGATGGTGCTTACGTTGACACCGGCCCCCGACAAGGTTCCCCCCAACTCACTGGGGGCAAAACTATTGAACACGATCAGGTAAGTAACCTGCCGATTCAGTTCATTGCTGTTCGATTGTAGTTGTTGCAATAGGAGCGTCAGTTCGGGGTTGACGTTTGCAATGCTGTTCGGGGGAAAATCCAACGAAAATTCAATGGAAGGTTTGAATAATTTATTGGTTAGCCGGGCCACAACGAATACATCGCTTCGGGCATTGCTTACATCGGCGGTCAGATTTAGGGCGCTGGCCAGCGGAGCAAAACTTACCCGCTCACTTTTGTAAACAGCCTCGAATTTTATGGTGGCGTCATAAGGGTCTCCGTTCCATTCGATATAATTGGTTCCGCCCTTTTTGATCTCAAATGGTTTTTTGAAGAAGGATTGAAAAGTGAACAGGTAATTTCCCTCCTCGATTCCTAATCTGCCGCGAAGCGAGAGGGGCTCTGTAGTGCCCGTACGGATCTTTAGCGTACCACTGCCCTTGCCCTTGATCTCATCTCCGGACAACTCATCAAGTACCACTTTTACTTGTAAAAGCGGGTTGGCTGTTAACTCCAGGTCGAACAATATGTTGTTTCCTTGTTTTGTGTAGTCCTCTGCCGCCATCTCTGTACCAAACTTTCGTTCGATAAGAAATTCGGCACTCCCACTTTCTTTTCCAGTGCCAGGGGGTAAGGTTACATAGCTGCTGTCCTTATCTGAAGCAGCCGCATTCAATGTCATTACCATGTCTGATTGCGGACCACGCAGCTGTAAAAGAGCGGTACCTGTCACCTGTCCATAAAAAAGGTCATTATCTGTTCGGCTTGTATTAAGCAATTGTACGGGTCGATTGTTTTGCTCTCCGCGACTTCCGGGCTTGCGTGTCGAAAGATCCAGATCGTAGAACAAGTCATTAAAGGAAGCATGGTCAATGCCACCACTAACATAAATAGGGTTATTCGTGGCTGTGTCTCTAAGAACAAGGCCATTTAACTCGATTCGGCTGGGGGTGATTTCGATCTCCTTGTTATCGATGCGGTAGTAACACTGCGTGTAGTTTACTCGTAGGCCAGCATTGCTAAGCAACCCCTTTCCGGTCACCGCAGGGCGATGCAGATCGCCGCCGATCACGATGTCGCCGGTAAGATGCCCGGTAATATCACTAAAAAGTCCTCCCAAAAAGCGTTCTAGCAAGGTAATGGGATATTGTCTTGTGTTGAGGGTGATTTTATTTTTTGATGAGAGTGAATCTTGGCCGTAAAGCTGTAGATCAAAAGATAATTTTTCTTCTTCGTTCAGGGTAGATCCGCTCGCCGTGAGCATTCCACGCTGATGATCATACCGTACATCGGTGCGTACTTCACCAATCGAATCATTGTCCAGGCGAAGTAAACGTGTATAGAGCTGGTCACTGCTAATGCGTAGTTCGCCCAGGGGGTCCTCTATCAATATATCTCCTGATACGACGCCCTCCAGTCTGTTATTGGGCACTATAAAAGGTCCAATGTCATTTAGATTTATGTTTGATAGCGATAGGCCGATCTTGTCTTTTTCACCATCCTCTTTAGGGAGCGTACGCAGTTTCAAAAGCTGGTCTCCTTCTGACAGCAAGAGACTGCCGCTTACGGGGCTATTTTTGCGAAGTACCAACTCGCTCTCTTCTCCCAGGGTCCACAATTTGCCATTGACCGTAAAGTCCGAGGGTTCCCAGTGCAAAACAAATCCGTCCTTATACGTGGTAACGAGCGCATTTAAATTCAACTTTTCTACTCCGTTGCCGCTTCCGGAACGCAACTGGATCTGTGAAGAATCATTTCTGGCTATGAACTGCAAGTTGGCCGGTGTAAGGGTGATGGTATCATTAATGGTGAATTGCGCAATATTTCCCTGTAGCAAAAGGGTTTTATCAGTAGTAGAGCTGTTGATGTCGATCTTCTCTGCTTTATATTGACGATATCGTAATTCCGGAATCGTGGCTTTTAATGAGAACGAATCAAGAACAGGTATCCAAGAGGCTTCTATCGAACTATAGTTAAGACCTGACCATTCAGGTGCAATCGAACTCAAAAAAGGACCGGCCAGGGAGGTTTGTAGCGACATCACGAATCGCGTATCGGGGGCCAGGGGTCCTGGAGATTCAAATTGAGAGGGATAATATCTAGACAAAAAATGCCTTGCGATCGAGGGGAGTTCATTCAACTGAAACTGACCATCCAGATAGGCGTTGAATTCGTTGGAAGCGATCGATAGGTTCTTTTTTTCCGAAGTATTATTTACCTCTATGTAAAGAGAATCGAGTGGTAAAAGCTCCTCTTGCAAGGAGATGGCCGCATCGCGTATAGCCAAAAACCCATGTAATTCGTTGGTCGATGCATACTGAACACGCGCAGCCATATTTCCGGATAGCTCGATATCTTTTTTTGACAATTGAAGGTCTTTGAGCGATGCTTTTTGGACACTGCCTGTAAAGGTGATCTTATTTTCCCCTTGGTCGATCTTCCAGCTGGCTTGCAGTGGACCCGTAACAAGATGCTCGTCTTGTATGCTGGTTTTAAATAGAAATAATTGTTCTTTCAAAGAGCCTTCCACCCCAATGTTGTGATAAGTATATTCATTAAAGCGTAACGATTGAATGGTACCGCTGTATACGGCTTCTGCATCTCGTAAACTACCTCCTTGTCCTTGTAAAGATCCTTCAAAATCGATCTTCCCAAGTGAGGGTAGTCCCCAAAGTGCTCCGGCATCGAAGCCGCTTAGTTTTAGTGAACCTTGATAGGCCGGACTGCGACGAGGGGATAGTTTTATGCGAAGGGCCGTCTGCAAATCACCTAGCCCTGTTTGCCAGTTACCCTTGGCGGAAAAGTCATCTTGTAGCGCAAGGAGAGACCCCTGAAAGCGGATATAGCGAAGCTTGCTAAGATCGGGATCTGTTTGTTGGGCCAGCGCAGGAATAAAAAATACAAGGTCTTCGTAAGAGCTATTCAATCGTTTAGCCTCCAAATGAATCCTTCTTCTGGCTGGGTCATTCAGGTGTTGGATCGAAAGATCTCCTTGCAGAAAACTATTGTTTCCAGCTTTCAAGACCAATTCTCGTATCCTTAGGTCGGCAAGATCACCACTAACCTGGGCCTGTAATTGGATCATTTTATTATAGGATGCCGCTTTGGGAAAAAAGAAAGCAATGTCTTTGCTGCTGATATTCGATCGTGTGATCTGCGATTGAAATTGGATCTCTTTGGAAAGAGAAAGAAGGTCATTCAGCGATCTAAATCGTATGCGGGCATTTTGCTCTATTGTACTGTTATTGGTTTGCAGCAAAAAGCTGTCGAGCGAAATACTGTTGGAGGTCCATTCTACCCCCGACCGTAAGGCTCGAATCGCAAAACCACTTCTTTCCTGTGCAGAAAGGGTCAGCTGGCTGCGCAGGGTATCTTCTTTCCAGCTTGCATTTTGTAAGGAAAGGTTCAGGCCTCTGATTTCGGGCTGGACAGCATCAAAAACTCCGGGATTCAAGGTGCGGCCCTCTTGTTTGAGGCTAAAGGATCCTTCTGTTATTTCTACATTGCCCAATTGCAGGCTAAGGGTATTAGCAAAGGAGAGTGAGTCAGGAGACGTCGACGTCGAGCTGATGGAGGCATCTGGTTTAAGCGATGGATCTTTCCCTTTGTATCGATATAGGGAAACCGTTGGTTTTTTGATGGAGAGTAAACTAATTTTTATGTCTTTTTCCGCAGTAGAGAGCTGATCTGCCAGCAAGTCTGCCTGTTCAACTTTGGCTTGCAGTGAAAATCCTTTCCACTTATCTATTTGTTCAAAGCGCGAAGAGGCCACGGAGAGATGATGTAAGTGAAGAGGCACCCCATTTTTTTCCGATCCCGTATCGCTGGGGCGGCTTTTAGTGAAATAGTCCAGCAAAAACTGATGCCGCCATGTGCTATCGGTTCGCTGCACTCTTATCAGGGCATTGCTCAGTTCTACTTGGGTGAGCTCAATACTGTCTTTCGTAAAAAACCAATCAGAAAGACTTAGTTTTAATTCTTGCGTGTAAATGATCGTATCCTGTTGACGATCCATGACCAGGAGTCCATTAAGGGCGAATCGGTCGAGCAGCGAAAAAGAAACGCTCTTTACTTCAATACGAGTGCCAAGCTCTTTAGAAAGGGTAAGGGCAACTTGTTTTCCTAACCAGCTTTGAACAGCAGGTGTCTTTAAGAGTATAAAAATCAGGATCACCAGCAGCAAGAAGGAAAAGACCACCCATTTTACTATTTTCACTGCTGTGCGCACATGAACGAATTGTTTGTAAAATTAGTGAAACAGCCCCAGTAAGATTGGTTAAATTGCTCAAAACCGCTCTCATGAAAAATATCCTTTTTTTTGTTTTGGTGGGATGGTATTTGCCCATTTTTGGGCAACAGGCCTCTTCTTTGCCCGCGTCCGCCAATGGAAAATTTGTGCTGGTCATTCATGGAGGGGCCGGTACCATCAATAAAAGCCAACTAACTCCGGAGCTTGAAAAGCGTTACCAGACATCCCTTGAAAAAGCATTAACGACCGGTGCTGCCATATTGGAAAAAGGAGGCACGGCACTAGATGCCGTAGAGGCTACCGTTCGAATTCTCGAAGACGATCCGTTGTTCAATGCGGGCAAAGGAGCGGTCTTTACATCCGAGGGGGTGAACGAATTGGATGCCGCTATTATGGATGGGCGTACGCTGGCGGCCGGTTCCGTGGCGGGTGTTAAAACGATTCGCAACCCCATTTCGGCAGCCCGTGCTGTTATGGAGCGTTCCGAGCACGTGCTGCTAACTGGAAAAGGAGCAGAGTCCTTTGCTGCCCAACAGGGCTTGGAGATCGTCGATCCCTCTTATTTTTATACACCTGCCCGTTGGGAATCGCTGCAGCGTGCAAAAAAAAGAGACTCCCTCGAAAAAATGGCGACTACCAATCAATACGCTCGTGTGCTGCATGAAGAGAAGCGTAAAGATCGCTATGGAACCGTGGGCGCTGTGGCATTAGACCAATATGGGCATGTAGCGGCAGCGACCAGTACCGGAGGCATGACCAATAAGAAGTGGGGACGAGTAGGAGATGCCCCCATTATTGGCAGTGGCACCTATGCCAATGACAACACTGTCGCAATCAGTTGTACCGGTTGGGGAGAATACTTTTTACGATTGGTAATGGCTAAATCGATCAGCGACAGAATGGAATTTGGCGGTCAATCTTTGCAGCAGGCAGCCGAGGAGATGGTCATGCGTCAACTACCCGCGTTGGGAGGAGACGGAGGCCTGATTGCCGTGGATAAACAAGGAAATATAAGCTTGCCTTTTTGCACCGAAGGAATGTATCGGGGCTATATTAAGCGAGAGCAACGCGATGCTCCCTTACAAAAGGCAACTGCCATTTTTAAATGAGCTATCTAAAATTTATGTCCGAGGGTGAGCAATATTCGACTACCTCGTCCGATCACAGCGGCGCCCTCTACGGCTTGTTGTGTTAGCCGATATGAGAAGTGAGCGTCTCTGGTCAGGGTATGTACATATGTCAGGTCTATGAATTGCCCTTTGTGTCGGTACCCTAATCCCCCGCTCACTTGCAGGCGATTTCCGCTAGGTGCATAGGTTCGCTGATAAGGATTGCCAAGCCAGGCCAGACCCAATCGAGTCATTAGCTTGGTAAATTTTAGTTCGCCCCCCATGCGCAGATTAAGAGCACTGCGAAACGAATTATCGATAGTGTTATTCAGTTCTTTTAAGTATTGGCTAGTCGATTCACTATTGTTGATCGAGGGGTCGACTCGAAAGGAGGATACCTTGTAATTGACATACTCTAGGTCTGCAGTTAGAAATCCTTTCTGAAGTGTTACATCTTCGATCTCATTGATCACATAAGAGCCGCTTAACATGATGCGGTAAGGCGTTAGGTGAAAGTAAGAGAACTGAGCATCTTCTCCGTTCGTAAATAAAGTGGAGGATTGCGTCTGTATCCCTTTGTAGTTTTCGGTATCAGTGGTAATGGAGGCGGCGTAGTGGTCGGTTAACCGCATCCAGCTGGGAGAATGAACCGCTAATCCCAGTCGCCAAAAGGGTGCGGGCCGGTAGATCAACCCAGCTTTGAGATTAAGGCCATTTCCATTGGTCTCCAGCCGCTGTTCAAAACTGGCATAATCGAAATTGTTCAGCGTTTGCGTCGCATCCGCTTCGGTAAACGTGGTGGTCCTATCAAAGAAAACAAAAGGGATGCCTAAGGTAAATCCAAAATAGATTTTTTCATTGACCGATCCGCCGTATCCAATGGCCAACTCATTGACCGCCCCCCGGCTTTGCACACGGCTCTCTTGTAACAACCCGGTCGATGCCGTGGCGCGGGTCTGATATCGATAGTTCCCGGAGCTGCCTCCACCAACGGTATCGATCCAATAGGTATTAAAGGCCAGACTACTCCCAAATGGAAAGTTCTGTGCAACTTGGTTGGCGTCTCCGATACCGCCCACTTCTTCTAGAAAGCGTTGCGAATAAGAATGGCGTGTATTGAGTCCACGGTAGAGAAGATTAGAATTAAAATTGGCAACCTGGTTTAGGGCAATGGCGAAAGCGCCCGTTCTTTTTTGTTGGTCTCTTTTTCCGAGGCCCTGTTCGTAAAACTGTGTACCCGTTACGATACCTATGGTACCAAACCCTATGGAACTTCGCTGATCGGTCTCTCTTCGGCCCAAATAACGACTCTTATTTTGGTTGTACTGAAAGGAGGGGGAAAATACCAAGTCTCCGGTCTTATAAAATCCTAGGCCGGCCGGATTGACAAATAACGCAGAGAGATCTCCCCCCAGAGAAGCCATAGCACCACCGATGGCTTGTTGGCGGGCCGTTCCATTGGGCGTTGTCCATGCATAGCGCAAGGCATCGTCGGGTTCTTGTGCTTGCACGCTAAGTGAGAGCAATAAAGTGAAGAGCAAGATGGGTAAGGACGTTGCGTTTTGCATGGGATCAACTGTGTCTTTGGTAATAAGACTAGAATCTTCTAACCGGAGCACTACTGGCGGGTGCACTCGATGCATTATTGCTTGGAGGCGAAACGGCCGATCCCCCTGAATGGCCTCCACCGGAATTGCTAGTCCCAAAGGCCTCCCGCAAGGCGTTCCCACGAGTGGTGGCACTCGAGTTTCGTTGCGTTCCGAATGGCACATAGTTGCTGCCGCTTCCGGTATTTTGTTGTATCATTTTAATATTGACCGGCCCTTGCTGATAGCTTCCGAGATTATAGATCCGTGGACCCGTAAAAATATTTTTGACGGGTGTTTGGGTCCAGGCAACAGGCATAAAGTAGGGGTTGTAAAAATAGTTCCACGACATGAAGGGGTTAAGGGTAGGAGCAAAGAACTGATTATATCCGAGAGACCAACGTTCAAAGGTGTACCAGTCGTCAAGGTCATCCCAGCGGTTGCGATTTCGGACTCTCATTCGTAAAAAACGATCTTCCTCATCTTCTTGATAGTAGCGAACGCGACGCGTTTCGTCTCGCTGCACCCGCACATATTCGGCCTCCGGTCTGGGGGGAGAAAAATACACATCATCCGGTGTCTGTCCTGTTTTGTAAGCCGTGCTGCAACTAATTAGTAGCAATGCGGATAGAATAGGTAGCAGATAGGTTGTTTTCATAGCCGAACTGGTTAATTTTGTATTCTTCATCAAAGTTCGGCATCTTGCGGGGATATTGCTGGCCGGGCTGTTAAAAAAAAGGTAAACCCGACCTTGTTCAATTAATTTATGAATAAAGAGATCACTTCAAGAGCCACCGATTACTCGCAATGGTATAACGACCTGGTGCTGAAGGGTGAGCTGGCCGATTATTCAGCGGTCAGGGGATGCATGGTCATCAAGCCTTATGGTTTTGCCCTTTGGGAGAACATGCGCGATGTACTGGACAAAATGTTCAAGGATACCGGCCATGTCAATGCCTATTTCCCCTTGTTCGTTCCTAAAAGTCTATTTGAGGCCGAAGAGAAAAACGCAGAAGGGTTCGCCAAAGAATGCGCTATTGTTACACACTATCGTCTCAAGGCCGATCCTGATCGTCCCGGAAAACTCATGGTCGATCCGGCTGCCAAGCTCGAAGAAGAATTAGTGGTTCGCCCTACCAGTGAGGCCATTATTTGGAGCACCTACAAGAATTGGATACAGTCATACCGCGATCTTCCCATCTTGGTCAACCAATGGGCCAATGTGGTTCGTTGGGAAATGCGCACCCGCCTTTTTTTACGGACCGCCGAATTCCTTTGGCAAGAAGGACATACGGCGCATGCTACCCGACAAGAGGCCGTGGAAGAAACAGTCAAGATGCTTCATGTGTATGCCGACTTTGTTGAGAATTACATGGCAGTGCCTGTAATAAAAGGAGTCAAGACGCCACAAGAGCGATTTGCAGGTGCGGAAGACACCTATTGTATCGAGGCATTGATGCAAGATGGGAAAGCCTTGCAGGCTGGTACTTCTCATTTTCTGGGACAAAATTTCGCAAAGGCCTTTGACGTGAAATTCAGCGATCGCGAAAATAAACTCGATCATGTATGGGCTACCAGTTGGGGGGTCAGTACCCGACTGATCGGGGCCCTGGTCATGGCGCATAGCGATGATGACGGGCTGGTACTCCCCCCTCGTATCGCACCTATTCAGCTGGTAATAGTTCCGATCTATAAGGGAGATGAGCAAAAAGCCGCCATAGATGCTTGCGTGCAAGAGCTGATGCTTTCGTTGAAAGCACTGGGTATACGTGTCAAATACGATGATAATGATAATGCGCGTCCGGGCTGGAAGTTTGCCGAATATGAGATGAAGGGTGTTCCCCTTCGTTTGGCCATTGGGGCACGCGACCTGGAGAATAAGGTCGTAGAGCTCGCTCGTAGAGATACGCGCGAAAAATCGACCTTGCCTTTAGAAGGGTTATCGCAGCGAATTCAACAGTTGCTAGAGGAAATTCAGCAAAGTCTTTTCAATAAAGCATTGTCTTATCGCGACAGCCACATAACTCCGGCCAACAGCTGGGAAGAATTTGTGTCGCTGCTCGATACCAAGGGTGGATTTATTGCGGCACATTGGGATGGCAGCTCCGATACCGAAGAGGCCATCAAAGAAAAGACCAAGGCCACGATCCGCTGTATTCCGTTAGACAATAAACAAGAAGCGGGTCTTTGTATCCTGACAGGAAAGCCATCCGTACAACGTGTACTTTTTGCCAGGGCCTACTAATGAGCATGAATCCGGAATCTCCTTTTGCCAGTGGCCAGGTTTTACTGATTGATAAGCCCTTGGGCTGGACCTCCTTTGATGTGGTGCGAAAGCTCAGACACCTTATCCGCATCAAAAAAATTGGTCATGCCGGCACCCTCGATCCGTTGGCTACGGGATTGTTGATCGTATGCACCGGAAAATTTACCAAGCGCATCAATGAGTTCATGGCGCAAGAAAAAGAATATACCGGAACCATTACCTTGGGAGCCGTTACCCCCAGTTACGATCTGGAGACCGAACCGGTCGACCATCAAGATATTGGGTCGGTGACCTTGGAGCAGATCAATAAGGCCATCCAACAATTTTCGGGTTCGATCTTGCAAGTGCCTCCTGCGCACTCAGCCATCAAGCTGAATGGAAAGCGGGTTTATGAAATGGCTCGTAAGGGGCAGACCGTGGTACTAGAGCCGCGGCGCATTACGATCTCTACTTTTGAGCTGGTTCGATTTGAAGAAGGGGTATTGCATTTCAGGGTGGTCTGCTCTACAGGAACATACATAAGAAGTCTGGCTAATGACGTAGGACAGGCCTTGGGTTGTGGAGCGTATTTAAGTTCGTTGAGAAGAACGCGAATTGGATCCTATTCGGTGGAGCAAGCGCAAACGCCGGCACAATTTGAGCAGTCACTGACCTGACCTTTATCTTAGTAGGCCATTCACTTACAGAATGAAGGGATAATTGATGCCTAGCTGAAATTGGTCCATATCTTTCCATTTAGGATAACCGAACCATTTATTTTGAAAGGCTGCATTCACCGGGGCCGGACTTGGGTCCTTCGCTTTGGCAGAATAATCGAGTCGTATCACAAAATAGGTAAAGTCAATTCGCAGTCCGG
>JBIIHS010000112.1:0-5582 GCA_044235515.1 Chitinophagaceae bacterium
GTGGCGGCTGGTATTCAATCGGCGCGTATGGGCGTCAGCACTATCATCGTTGAGGAAACTACTTGGCTGGGCGGTATGCTCAGTGCTGCCGGTGTATCGGCTACCGATGGAAATCATTTACTCCCGTCTGGTATTTGGGGTGAATTTAGGGATCGCCTCTACCAACATTATGGGGGTCCTCAGCGCGTGGCTACCGGCTGGGTAAGCAATACTCACTTCGAGCCGCATATCGCCGATAGCATTTTCAAGTCGATGGCCCGTTCCGAGAAGCATCTCAGTATACTGTATAAACTGCGATTCGTAGCGCCCATCAAAAAACAGACTCAATTGCGGGGAGCTCGGTTTTTAGATCTGACCACTGGTGATACTATCGTGATCCGCGCCCGGCAGTTGATCGATGCAACTGAATTAGGTGATGTACTAGCCGCTGCGGGTGTTCCTTTCTCTGTGGGAATGGAGGCCAGTTCGTCCACGGGCGAAAATGTGCAAGTGCCCATCTCTTCTGATATTATTCAAGACTTGACCTATGTAGCGATCCTAAAGGATTATGGAAAGGGAGCTGATTGCACCCTATTGAGACCAGCAGGGTATGATCCCCTGGAGTTTGACGGTTGTTGTTTGGATTTTTATAACGATAGGTCCAGGATCGCACCGAATGTGGATTGTGCTAAGATGATGACCTATGCCAAGTTGCCCGGACAAAAATACCTGATCAATTGGCCGGGGTATGGCAATGATATTTATCTTAATCTAATTGGGTTAGATCCGTTGTCTCGCGAGCGAGAATTGCAAAAGGCCAAGCAGCAAACACTGCGGTTTATTTACTTTATACAACATCAGTTGGGTTATCGTCAGTTGGGACTGGCATCGGATGAATTTCCTACATCCGATCGATTGGCCCTGATCCCATATCATCGAGAGTCTCGAAGAGTAGCAGGCTTGGTCCGTTTTCAGATTCAGCATATCAGTGATCCCTTCAATAGAAATGCGCCCCTATACAGAACCGGGGTAGCGGTAGGAGATTATCCTATCGATCATCATCATCGGAAAAATCCAGCGGCTCCGCAGCATTTGGGATTTTATCCTATTCCTTCTTATAATGTTCCGCTTGGCGCATTGATCCCCGCCTCCACCACGGGATTGATCGTTGCTGAAAAATCGATCAGCGTTAGTAATGTCGTCAATGGCACAACTCGTTTACAGCCCTGCGTGCTATTGATCGGACAAGCCGCCGGCACCTTGGCCGCGCTGGCTGCCAAGCGCAAAGATCGTAGCGCCGCAGGTGTGCCTGTACGTAGTGTTCAAAACGTTTTGCTAAATAGTGGTGCTTATCTGATGCCCTACGCCGATGTCAATCCTGCCGATCCTCACTTCAAATCTATTCAGCGGGTAGGGGCTACAGGATTGCTGCGGGGTAAAGGACAACCCAATGCCTGGGCAAACCGAACTTGGTTTTATCCGGATTCCACTTTGTTGGTCACTGACTTTTTGCAGCAGATACCAGCTGAGATGCTTTCTGCTGCAGCGCGAGACCAAAAGGCGGCGGCGTCCCCTCTTACGGTTGAGCAATCCATCTATTGGGTATATCAGCTTAGGCGTGTGGTTGCTCAGCGAAATAAGAGCACCATACCATTGTGGGAGTTGGGAACGGTCAGTGAACTGGCCCGTACCAATTGGAAAGACTGGGGCTTACGCGATTTTAGTTTGCAGCGTCCCATAACCCGTAGAGAACTGGCAGTGCTGCTCGATGCACTCTTCGATCCGTTTTCTACTTACGCTGTCGATCATCAAGGAGTTTTCAACTTTAATCCTATACAAAAAACAAAACCCTAATTATGAAAAAAGCAACGATTCTGTGTTGGATGCTAACCCTATTGATGGGCTTGGCGCAAGCACAGCAAACCAAAGTTGCCGGTAGAGTAACCGATGCTAATGGAAATCCGCTCGAGGGGATCTCTGTGACCATCAAGGGGAAGTCTATCGGGACGGTCACGAACGCTACGGGCCTCTATTCGCTCTCCGCTGCCGCGGGCGAAACACTGGTATTTAGCAGTGTAGGGCTAGTCAGTCAAGAACAAAAAGTATCCGGCGGAACCCTCAACGTAAAGTTAGAAGCGGTAAATGCCACTTTATCGGAGGTGGTAGCGGTAGGGTATGGTCAACAGCGTAAGGCCACACTGACGGGTTCTGTTGTGACGCTGAAGCAAGAAGATCTGACACGCAGGCAAGTGGCTACCGCCAGTAATCTTTTACAGGGGTTAGCTCCCGGCGTAACGGTGCAACAACAGTCGGGTCGCCCTGGCGCGGATGGAGCTTCCATTCGCATTCGGGGTCTGGGCTCTATCTATGCCGGGCAAAGTCCTTTGATTATGGTAGATGGAGTAGTATCCGGATTCGATGCTATTGATCCCAATGCGATCGAAAGTATCACCATACTAAAAGATGCGGCCTCCACCGCCATTTACGGGGCGCGTGCCGCCAATGGCGTTATCTTGGTCAAGACGCGTCGTGCCAAGGGGAAAGGAGTGCAAGTATCCTATAATGCTTTTTTAAGCAAGCAAGATGCGACTGCCATTCCGCAACGTACCACGGCCATTGAGCACATGGAGCTCAGCAACCTGGCCGAACAAAATCGTACTGGAAATCCCAATGCATTTTTATTTACACAGGCCCTGATCGATAAGTATAAAACAACCAAGCCCAATAATCTGGATGTGATCGATACCGACTGGCTCGATCTGTTATTGACCAATACGGGTCTGATGCAAAATCATAACGTTACGATCAACTCTGCCGGAGATAACTCGAACATCTTTGCATCGGTTACCTATCTCAACCAGCAAGGCCTGATCCCCAATAATAGCTTTCAACGCTATGATATTCGTTTTAATCCCGATTTTAAGCTCAATGATAAATTATCTATCAATGGGGTAATGAATATTAATAATAGTAAGACCACGGCTCCTTCTACGGGTTCTCCCGAGTTCATCATTCGTCAGGCCATTGGTCTGCCGGCTATCGGCGGCGGTAAATATGGTCCTGGCATGTATGGTACGGCCGGGCAAACCAATAATCGTAATCCATTGGCCATGGCCGAAGCGGCCGGCACCTCGGTATCAAGAGTCAATAGTATGCTTACCAAGGTTGGCTTCTTGTATAAGCCATTCAATAATATGGAGGTCGAAGGATATTGGGCTCGTGAGCATTGGGTCCCCAATGGAAAATCCTTTGTCAAAAATGCCGATATCTATGTGCCTAATCTCACCACGCTTGGCTACGATCGAATTGCTCCTTGGCCTGGTTCGACCAGCTTGAGCGAATCATATTCTACCAATGTGCGTACTACCTATTTGGCGCAGGCCACCTGGACCAAGCGTTTTGGCGCCAATACCATCAAGTTATTGGGCGGTGCACAGACCGAGGAATTTACCTACTCGGGTATCTCTGCCTCACGCACCGGCTTTCTCAATCCCAATCAGCCCTATCTAAACCTGGGTAGTGGAAATCTGAATAACGCAGGTAGCGCTTACGAAACGGCACTGGCAGGTTTCTATGCCCGTCTCAATTATAGTTATGATGATAAATATTTCTTAGAGGTCAATGGCCGATACGATGGATCTTCTCGCTTTTCGCAAGCACTCGATAAGCAATGGGGATTCTTTCCCTCGGCCTCTGCCGGCTGGATCTTCTCTAAGGAAAATTTCTTTAGTGGTCTTTCTGACGTAATCACCTTTGGTAAGTTGAGAGGTTCTTGGGGTGTACTCGGTAACCAAGCTTTGCCGGAGATCTATCCCTTTGCAGTCAATTTCGGAACCTCTAGCTATTCTTCTAATTTCTTGAATGGTACCAACACCTATATCAATAACATAAATACGTTGGGCTATGCCTTATTGGATGCACCGAATCCGGGTATCACGTGGGAAGAATCCCGTCAGGCTAATATCGGTCTTGATCTGACCGTTAAAAATAACCTGACCCTGACCTTTGAGTATTACGAGCGCAAGGTCGATCAAATGCTCTTGAGCCGTCCGATTCCAACCTATGTTGGCTTGAATTCGCCTTTTATCAATGCCGGCTCTATGGAGAACGTGGGTTGGGAATTTAGTGCCAACTATCGTAAATCACTTAGCAATAAGGTAAAGCTCGATGTAACGGCCATGATCTCCGATGTTCGTAACAAGGTATTGAGTTTGCCTGGAGTTCCTTTCTTGGATGGTGGATCGATCCGTGCTACTCCCGGACAAGCCCTTTGGTCTTATTTCGGATATCAGTCCTTGGGGTATTTCAGGGATTCGAACGATGTTAAGGCCTCTCCAGTACAATTTGGTGTTCCCTGGAGTTCCAATCCTACCGTGGGAACCAAGCCTGGTGATGTGAAATATGCCGATATCAGCGGACCCGATGGAAAGCCCGATGGTAAGGTGGACAATTTCGATCGTACGTTCATAGGAAATAATTTTCCTCGCTATGAGTACAGCATCAATATCAATCTTTCTGTCGGTAATTTCGATCTGAATGTATTTGGACAGGGAGTAGGTATGCGCAATAACTACTACAGCGGCACGGGGGCCATTCCGTTTGCCAGTGGTGATTTTGCCGCCTCCTTATTGAACATGCATAAAGATTTCTGGACGCCCTCTAACCCTAATGCTCGTTTTCCTCGATTATTGCCAGCCGGTTTGGGCGGTAATAACTATATCGCCTCTTCTCATTGGATACGGGATGCGTCTTTCTTCCGAATCAAGAATCTGAATCTTGCCTATCGCGTGCCGGATGCCTGGTTAAAAAAGACGGGCGTGCCGCTTCGTTCCGCCAAGGTATATGTGAGCGGACAGAATCTGCTAACATTTACCAAAGCATGGGATGGATTCGATCCTGAGATCAATAATGCAAATGCAGAGTTCTATCCGTTGATGAGGACTTTCACTTTCGGCGTAAACATTAATTTCTAAAAACTAAATAAGGATAGTATGAAAAAGTTTTGTTCCATACTGATGCTTACCGCCGCCTTAGGATTGGCGGGATGTAGTAAGTTCCTTGATCGTCAGCCACTGGATAGTTCTTCGTCAACTACATTCATGCAGACGGAAGAGGAGATGAATCTGGCCTTGAACGGCGTGTATGCCGCATCGTTCTGGCAATTTCCGAATAACACCCCTTTATTGTTCGCCATTGAATCGTCTACCGATCTGGCGATCAAGCGTACCGGTAACGCAGAAGATCAGGTTGCTATGGGAGATGGAGGACCTTTCTTGATCAGCAACTCGTTACCCGGAACAGCCTGGACACAGGCATATCGACTGGTCAGCCGTGCTAATACCATGCTCGATGGTATGACAAAAGGTAAGGACAATGTAGCGCCCGCCAATTACGCTCGCTTGCGGGCAGAAGCCTTAGTGCTTCGTGCCTGGGCCTATTATTATTTGATCGGATGGTTTGGCGATCCTGTATTTTATACCAAGCCACTCGATCCCGCCCAATACGAAACCATTGGACGAACCCCCACCGCAACCGCCGTGGCCAGTTTGTATCGCGATCTAGATGAGGCGGTGGCCGGATTTGATGCCGGCGGTTCTCAACCG
>JBIIHS010000113.1:0-5499 GCA_044235515.1 Chitinophagaceae bacterium
GTCAATAAGCCAGATCCCATCATCAACCCTATTGGGGCAAAAGGACTGGGAGAGATCGCCTTGATCGGCTTAGCGGCAGCAATCGCCAATGCCATATTCAACGCTACCGGTAAAAGGGTGAGAGACCTGCCCATCACACCCGAAAAATTAGGATATAAAACCAAGTAAGTTTATGGCTATCACGTTCAAAAAGTTATTTAGTACCGGGCTATTCTTTCTTGTAATGAACACACTGTCCGCGCAAAAGCAGAACCCACCGGGAGCCGACGTCTACATGAATTATTGCAGCGCTTGTCACGGAAAGAATCTCGAAGGAGGGCAAGCGCCTTCGCTACTAACAACCAAGTGGAAGCAAGGTGAAACCAAAAAAGCGATTATCCAGACCATCAAAAAAGGGGTAGTCAATACCTCAATGATGGCTTGGGAAAATATACTCACCGAAAAGCAGATCGAGGCGGTAGCCGACTACATGCTCTTGCTAAAAAAGAAAAAGCCTGGTTCTACTTCGAAGGGCTAATCCTCTCTTATTCCGCCTACTGGTACGAGAGCCGATCTTGTTTTTTTGAACAGATCGATATAATACCCGATCACCAAAAAGTCGCGACCGATCTCGTCATTGATCCGGTAATCGAATTGATGCAGATAGCCCAGCTGTAAGGTCGTATGCTGACCAGACTTATAATTGATAGCGATCTGTAGACGGTTACGCTCAAAATAAGGCTCCCGATCGGTAAAGAATAATTCGTTGCTCAGGCTCAATTGAAAGGGTTTATATCCCTTTGTCTCTTTTCCAAATGGGAAAAAACTACCCACTCGGTAGCGAAACCGGTTACGATAACCATTGCTGGTCCAACGCATTTCGGCGCGGTAGCGCTGCTCGATCTTGATGCCCAAAACCTCTTGAGTCAAAATTACCTGTGGCCAAAGTCTAAACTCATTATTATTCTTGGGGGTTATAAAGGTTCCACCTTCTCGGTAGGTTTGATAACTCCCCATACCCAGTGCCAGTTGCAATCCCTTGGTGGGTTTATACTGCACTCCTCCCTTAAACTCATAATAATGGAAATGTTCGTAAAATTTCAAAGAGCGAAGCTGTGCCTCACCAAAAAAACCGAGCCGATCACTTTTCGTATACTTAATATGAAGAATATTCCAGCTACCGAGATCTTTATACTGCGCATATAGCGTTCCGCCAGACGACCAGCATATAATTGCCAGCACCACAGTATTCAGCTTCTTCAACGCTATCTTGATCATGCAACGAGAAATAGATATAGCAAGCAAAATTACTTGAAAATTATCGAGTACTTTTATTGTAAATACGGGTTTGCCATGAAAAAAGAGATCGCGATCAAATGGATCAACCTGCTCGCTTTTGCGGCTACACTTTATGTGAATTACCTATCCGTGGCAATGCAATTAGGGGGAAGGTCAATTCGGGAACTATCTGACAAGTATAGCAATCTGTTTACACCCTCTAATCAAACCTTTGCTATTTGGAGTTTGATCTATACGCTGGTATTTATTTTTTTGATCGCCCAATTTTTTTCACCCAGCGATGAGAAAAAATTTTCGAATAGTTTTCATTTTTTGATCAGTTGTTTTTTAAACGCGGGATGGATCGTGGCTTGGCAACTGGAATATATTGGCTTGTCACTGGTGATCATGTTGGCCCTGCTGGCGGTACTGGCCCAGATCAATCAACAGGCCACTACCGAAAAGGGGCTATTACAAAAGATCGTTTTTGGTGTTTACCTGGGGTGGATCTGTATTGCCACGATCGCCAATGTTACCACATGGCTGATATCGCTGCGACTTAGCATTCCTTTTTCGGTTCAGGTCTTTAGTACCCTTGGCATCCTGATCGTAGCCGCGATCGTCGTAGGGTGGGTCATGAAAAAATTAGCCAACCCCTTTTTAGCGATTGCTGTTATTTGGGCTTTTTACGGCGTATATGTAAAACGGCTGGGAGATGTACCTGAAATAGCCTACACGGCAATGGCCATGGCGATATTGGTTTTACTTTCGATCTGGCTATTTTCGATTCGGCCAACAGGCCGATAAGGTTCACTACATCGTATGCTATGAAAAAGCAGATCAAAAAAGAGAACTTACCTCAAAAGATATGCCTGGTGTGCGGACGCCCATTTACCTGGCGAAAGAAATGGGAGAAAAATTGGGAGGAGGTTCGCTATTGTAGTGAGCGCTGCCGAAATACCAGGGGAAAAACACCGAGGTAACGGTAGGACAAGCAAAAGTTTTGCCATAAACAAAATGAGCTTCTCTTATTTTATAAGTACCTTTCTTTTACTATGGTAAAATTATTTGCTATCGGCTGGTGTATTTTGGTCGGGGCCATTTTGCTGAACGGTATTATTGCTCGAGCGGGTATTATTGGTTGGTACGAATTTATTACCCTGCTCACCCAAAAAGGATCAGCTACATTTCGTCTCCTACGCGTGGTGGATTATGTTTGGCTATTCTTGGCTTATCCCTTCTTGCTTGGATTATCGTATAAAGCGGGTGAGCTACTTTATAATGCAGTAATTGATTTTTTTTAATGGTCGCGATTGAACGTTGCTATTCATTCTACTATGAAAAAACTACTTTTCTCCTGGATGCTCTTTCTGATGAGCCTGCCACTGATCGCACAACAAACACAAAAACCACCACTACACGCCAAAAACTGGATGGCCATTACCGGCAAACCCCTGGCGGCGACGGCAGGGGCTACTCTTTTTCAACAAGGAGGAAATGCCGTAGATGCGGCTTGTGCTATGCTGGCCGCCACTTGCACCATGTGGGATGTGCTTAGCTGGGGTGGAGAGACCCAAGCGCTTATCTATAACCCCAAAACAAAAAAAGTAATTGCACTCAATGCAATGGGGGTGGCCCCAACGGGTGCAACCGTAGAATTTTTTAGATCAAAAGGATATGCCTTTCCTCCGGAATATGGCCCACTGGCTGCTACCACACCCGGCACACCCGGAGGAATTTGTTTTATGTTGGCAACCTATGGCACCAAAAGTTTACGAGAGGTCCTTGCGCCCGCTATGGAATTAGCCGCTGGATATCCCATCGATGCGCAAACGGCCAATAGCCTTGAAAGAAATAAAGAGAGAATTAAACAATGGCCTTACAGTAAAAACACCTTATTGCCTCATTTGGGCGAGTCTCGTGAGGCGCCCCGCGCTGGTGAGATCTTTGTACAACAAGACCTGCTGAACACCCTACAAAAAATGGTGGAGGCCGAACAACAGGCCTTAGTAAAAGGAGCCGACCGAAAAACGGCGATCATGGCCGCCTATGATCGTTTTTATAAAGGAGATATTGCCGATGAGTTCGTAAGGGGCTGTCAAGAACAGGGGGGGCTTATTACCAAAAAAGACCTGAGCACCTGGAAACCCCAATGGGAAGAGCCCCTGATGACCAACTATAAAGGAATCGAAGTGTATAAACTTCAATCGTGGACACAGGGGCCCGTTATGCTGCAAGCGCTCAACATACTAGAAAACTTCGATCTTAAAAAAATGGGTTATAACAGCGCCGAGTACATTCACACCGTTTACCAAACGATGAATATGGCCTTTGCCGATAGAGATTTTTATTATGGCGATCCAGCCTTTGCTCCGGCAGAACCCATGCGTGGATTGCTCAGTAAAGACTATGCAAAACAGCGGGCAACCCAGCTAAATCTTTTGCAAAACGATATTACTATCGGCCCCGGCGATCCTTATCTCTTTCAACAAGAAAAAAATCCCTTTGCAGAGCTGGTCAGAAAAAAGGCTATCGATCTGAATGACAGCAGTAGCAGAAATTTTGCACCGGCACACGATAGTGCGACGATCGCACGGGCAAATGAAGTGTACCAAGACAGACTTTGGCTAGGTACCACCTCAGTGGAAGCAGCCGATAAAGAAGGTTGGGTCGTGTCCATTACTCCAAGCGGCGGCTGGATTCCGGCTGTTATAGCGGGTAAGACCGGTGTGGGAATGAGTCAGCGGCTGCAAAGTTTTGTACTGGATTCCACCTTGAACCCCTTTAATGTAATAGCACCGGGCAAAAGACCGCGGGTCACCTTAACGCCCAGCTTTGCACTAAAAGACGGAAAACCCTTTTTATCTTTTGCTGCTCAGGGAGGCGATACACAAGATCAAAATTTATTGCAGTTCTTTTTGAATATGGTCGAATTCAATATGACCGTACAACAAGCCTGTGAGGCGGCCAACATCAACAGTAATCAACTTTGGTTATCGCTCGGAGGCAATACGATCAAAGACAGAAAGCCCAAGCCAGGGAATATTTTATTGAATGATAAAACCCCCGAGTCGGTTCGGCAAGCCCTTACCAAAATGGGGTATAAGATCAGTTATGATGATCGCACCTCGGGGCCGATCAATGCGATCTTCTTTGACTGGAAGCATGGTTCCTTTTGGGGGGGCTCAAGCAATCATGGTGAGGACTACGGGATTGGCTGGTAAACCCGTTGGCGACCGTTTACCACTTGATAGCTCCCTTGCTGCAAAAACTTTGCTACGTTACAAAAGATTAGTAGACTTTTGCAGCTGCCATGAGAAATCTTTTGTTGATTTTACTGCTTTCTGGTTCCCTGACGGCTTTTACCCAAACCCCGGCTGCCATACCCCTTAAGAATATAACCGCTGTTCGCACAAAGGTGGCCCCAAAAATAGACGGGCTGATCAAAGACAGCGTTTGGCAACAGACAGAACCCGCATCGGGTTTTATTATCAACTCGCCGGATTATGGTAAGCCGGCTTCGCTGCGTACAGAAGTATGGTTGCTATATGACGATGAGGCTTTGTATGTGGCGGTCAAGAACTATGATAATCCGTCAAGCGTTCGTAAACAGCTGACGGCGCGTGATGGGGAGCAACGACAAGACGTAGATTATTTTTCGATCTTTCTCGATACATATAACGACGATCAAAATGGATTTCAGTTTGTGGTAACCAGTCGTAATGTGCAATCTGATGCAAGGATCTCTCCTGCTATACAATCGATGTTCGGACTACCCAGCGACTATAGCTGGGATGCCGTTTGGGAAAGTAATGTGGCCTTTACCGATGAGGGATGGACCCTTGAGATGAGAATCCCCTATATCTCGCTTCGCTTTTCGAAAAGCGAAGAACAGCGCTGGGGGATCAATTTTCAGCGCTTCAGCAGAAGGTTGAACGAAAGTAGCTTTTGGAATCCGGTAGATCCTAACATAGCAGGATTTGTAAATCAGTTTGGGGATGTGCTGGGGATTACGAATATAGAACCCGCGCTTCGACTCTCCTTCTTACCCTATGTAACCACGGGCTTTCGCAATACCCCCACAACAAGAGGGTTGGTAAATGAATGGCTTCGCAATGGGGGCATGGATGTTAAATGGGGGGTCAATGAGAGTTTTACGTTCGATGCTACCCTGGTACCCGATTTCGGACAAGTGATCTCTGATAACGTGATCTTGAATCTGTCTCCATTTGAGGTGCGGTT
>JBIIHS010000238.1:0-5463 GCA_044235515.1 Chitinophagaceae bacterium
TGGAAAATTCTTTACCACGAGCCCCTATTTAGAGTTCTAAAAAGATACTTCTGTTACTATTCAAATGACTGGTTTTTCCACAGTTTTTCCCCTATTTTTGCTATCCTTTAATACATATTATTATGTCTATTATTCAGACGATTAGAGACAGGTTCGCCATACTCGCGATTGCTCTTATTATTTTGGCGATGGTGGGTTTTATTTTAATGGATCGTTTCCAGTTTAGTAATATGACCGGAAACAACCAAGAGAAGTCGGTTGGCTCTGTAAACGGAAACGATATCCCGTTTGAAGAGTTTAATAAATTAGTCGTTCAGGCCGAAGAAAATATGAAGGCCCAGGGTTACCCCCAAAATGCCGCCATGACTCAGCAAGCTATTGAACAAGCTTGGGGGCAATCGGTTGCTGAAGCTCTCTTGGACCAAGAGTTAGGTGTTCTAGGCATTAATATATCTCAGAAAGAAAGTGATGATATATTATATGGAGTAAACGCACCCCAAGACCTCCAAGACCAGTTTCGCGATAGCAAAACCGGTCTTTATAATGGTGCGCTCGCCAAACAAAATATCGACCAATTACTGAGCACAGGAACGGCTGAGCAAAAGGCCGGTATTCGTAATTATATGAAGGCGCTAACCAATATGCGCAAATCAGAAAAATACACATCTTTGTTCTCAACCACCACCAATTACCCTCGCTGGGTAATTGAAAAACAAAACGCGGAAAGTAGCCAGATGGCTCGTATCTCGTTGGTAAGAGAGCTATATACTAACATTCCAGACTCAGCTGTTACCGTAAGTGATGCGGAGATTAAAGACTATATCTCAAAACACGCCAACCAATTCAAACAGCAAGAGAGCCGCAGTATATATTATGTGCTCTTTAGCGCAAGCCCCTCTGCCTCAGACAGCGCGGCCACAAGAAACGAGGTGGCAAACCTTAAGGAGCGGTTTAAGGCCGCCGAAGACCTCGATCAATTTTTAGCTGGAGAAGGGGGACAATTTTACAACGGATATATTAGCGCCAAGGCTATTCAACTCCCAATGCGAGATTCAATCTTCAGAACCCCTGCCGGGGAGGTTTATGGCCCCTATCAGGATGCGAGCACGTATACGCTGGCTCGCATGGTTGGCAAAACAACTATGCCTGATACGGTTTCTATCAGACATATATTGATCAGCACACAAAACCGCGATTCCGCAACAGCATATAATCTTTGTGATAGTCTACAAAAAGCAGTGGCACGCGGCTCCAATTTTGATTCTTTGGTGGCAACCTTTTCTGATGACCAAGGAAGCAAAGCCACAGGCGGTAAATACGAGAATGTCCCCTCTGGTCAAATGGTGGGGCCTTTCAACGATTTTATCTTTTTGCGTGGTGCTGGCTCAAAAGGAATTGTAAAAACGGATTTTGGTTTTCATTACGTAGAAATATTATCACAGAAAGGATCAGGACCTGCCTATAAGATAGCCCAACTTTCTAAAGAGATCGTCGTCAGCCAAGAAACAGACAATGCGGCTCTAAACAAGGCAAACGAGTTTGCTAGCTACAGTAAAGACCTGGCTTCTTTCGAAAAAGCCTATGAAGAAAAAATAAAACCACAGGGTTTATTCAAGGGGGTTGCCACTGACATTACACCCATTTCTTTCGAGGTAAGAGGGGTGGGTTCTTCCCGACCCTTTGTTCGCGCTATTTACGATGCTGACAAAGGCGACGTCTTAAAGCCCGAAAGAATCGAGAATAATTATGTTGTAGCCGCCCTTTTTGATGTGCAAGAAGAGGGAACCGCATCCGTTAACACCGTAAAGGCCTCTGTAGACCCCTTTTTGAGAAACAAAAAGAAGGCTGCCTACATAAGTAAAAAACTAGGCACCCCCGCCTCTTTAGAAGCGGCCGCAGCCACATTGGGCGGCAAGGCGATCGAGATGGCCGATAGCATTAGAATGGGCGGATCCCTAACCGGAGCCTTTGGGTATGAGCCTCGAGTAACAGGAGCCGCGTTTAATCCCGCTAACAAAGGCAAGGCCCTGGTTGGCCCGATTGAGGGATTGAGTGGCGTTTTTGTTATTCGTGTGGACGATGCCGGAACAACGCCGGTGGTCCAAGGCGACATAAACAGCATTCGTCAAAGCCGCTACCTACAGGCGGTACAAGCTTTTAGTAATCAATACAGCCCCCAAAACCCTGTTGGTATTTTGCGCAATGCCGCAAAAATCAAAGACAAGCGACAAAACCGCTATTAATCAAACAGCCCTATGACCGACCGAATTGTCAATAAGGTGGCAGAAAGCGGTCTGATATCACTGGATCTGGAACAGTGGTATCCCAAACAAGATATCGTCCTTTTCGATATCAAGGACTATCTTTTTATGGGGTTGATCGTAAAGGAAAAAGAGTTTCGAGAGTCGCTAAAGCAAGCAGATTGGTCTTTGTATAAAGGTAAAGCGGTTGCTATTACCTGTTCAGCCGATGCTATTATACCCGTTTGGGCCTATATGTTATTGTCGAGCTATTTGCAACCCGTTTGCTCCGACCTGTATATGGGAACAGAACAGGAGTTGCTCAAACATCTCTTTTTAAAGAATATAGACGCTGCCGACCTGACTAGTTATATGGATCAGCGGGTTATTGTAAAGGGTTGTGGCGACACTCCCATTGGAGAGTTTGCTTATGCTGAAATTACCAAGCGCCTTTTGCCGATCGTTAAGACGTTGATGTACGGAGAACCATGTAGTACTGTACCGGTTTATAAGAAACCCCGGTAAGGTTATTGTTGACTTATTCACATTAGCGCAACAACGCGCAAACCAACGCGATCGCTGTCTATCTTTCCTATAGATTACTACCCCATGACAGCCGAACCCATAACACACTACCAGTTGGTAGAAGATCACGGTTTTGCAGAAACCAGACTGAATCAGAGCAATCAGCAACGTTGTTTTTTTACAAAGCGCGCCTACAAACAAGGAGAAGAAATTGCTTCATTTGGTTCAGGAAGCATTTCTTCGAAACCAACGTATTTGACTGTGCAAACCGGAACCAACAAGCACATTACACTGCAGCCCTCTTATTTGCAGTACATCAACCACAGCTGTGCGCCCAATTGTTTTTTTGATACCACCACCATGAAGCTGGTCGCGCTCACATCCATTGCTGCCGGTGAGGAACTTGGCTTTTTTTATCCCTCAACTGAGTGGGAAATGCAACAACCCTTTCGTTGTTTTTGTGGAACCCCCGCTTGCATCGGTGAGGTCAGGGGCGCATCCTTTCTAAATCGGGAGCAAGTAGCAAAGTATCGATTTACCGATTACATCACACAGCGCCTTACTCGTAAAGCTCGCAAAAAAGTGGCCTGAACGAATGAAGCACAGCACCACCCCTATTAACCTCTCTGCTTATCATGTTTGGGTTTTAGCCCCCGAACTAGAAACCAACGACCCCAACCTTTCTCACTACTACGACTTTACACACAGTATAAAAGAGTATGAGGTGGTTTTTTCAGAATTGGGGGTGGGTTGGACTTGGACACCTGTTACCCTGAAAAATTTTCGGACCACGATTGCCAGTATTGCAAAAACCGGAAAGAAGCGCCAACCCCTTGTTCTAAACCTTTGTGATGGAGATGAAATAAATGGTGCACCCGGCGTATCGGTAATAGACGCCCTGCAAGAACATGGGTTGGTTTATACAGGATCGGACCAGCATTTTTATAATATTACCACCTCAAAAATACCCATGAAGCGGGCCTTTGATAAGGCTGGCGTATCGACAGCCCCTTGGAAATTGATCAGTGGGCGCCCTTCTTCCTTAAAAGGTGTATGTGAGCGGGTGGGCACCCCAATGATCATCAAACCGGCCGTATCGGGCGGAAGTATGGGGGTTTCAGTAAAAAACGTGGTGAATAATGAAGAGGAGTTACACCACCGTGTAAAAGAGCTGTCAACAGGATATCGGGGCTGGAACCTGCTAGCCGACGGTCTTTTTGTAGAGAAATTCGTTAAGGGGCCCGAGTTCACCACCTTTATAACCGGGTCTTCTAATCATCTTCCCGGATGTAGGGTGTATGAACCCGTAGAGAGACTATTTCATCCGTCTTTACCCGACACAGAGCGTTTTCTTTCTTTTGACCGGCTTTGGGAAATATATGAAGACGAAGCCCCAATGCCCCAACAAGAAAACTTTTATGAGTATGGCCCCGTTTCCGCCACACTCCGAAAAAAACTGCAGCAACTCAGCCTCGAAGCGTATGCCGCCCTAGGCGGAAGGGGATATACACGAATCGACATTAGACAAGACAGCGAAACCGGCCAACTCTATGTACTGGAGGCCAATGCGCAATGCGGACTTAGCGAAGACGAAAACTATACCTCTATAGGAGCTATCATCAAAGCCTCCAAGATCAGCTATTCAAAAGTGATTGAAGCCATCTTGTTCGATGCTATTACCCGAGCTGAAGTACCACAAGCCATCAAAAGTAAAAAAGCAAAAGCAGTATAGTGAGAGTTTGTGTGTTGCAACCGGATTATTCGACAACAGGAGTAGATTATAAGAATTATGATCCACCCCGGAATCTTGCCCCCCTATTACCTGGTGCCGAAGTAGACCACGTCTTCTTAAACAAGCTCACCACCCATAAGCAGCTACGGGCCTTGGCAAAAAAGAAGTACGACATTTTTGTCAACCTTTGCGAGGGCTATCCCGATTGGGAGGTGCCAGGGGTAGACGTGATCTATGCTCTCGAAACGCTTAACCTTCCCTTTACCGGCCCCCCTTCTCGGGTATATGACCTTCCTAAAGAGTTGATGAAGTATGTATCCTATTGTGAGGATGTTCGCACTCCTGCATATCGTGCCATTACCAACCTTTCTGAAATAGAGTCCGTGCTGCCCGCGCTTCGTTTCCCTCTTTTTGTTAAGCCGGCCTATGCCGGCGACAGTCTCGGCGTGGGGAGAGATTCGTTGGTCGTCGACAAAGAGGCGCTCGAAAAGAAATGTCAATCCCTTTTGCAAGAGTTCGACCGCGTGTTGATCGAAGAATATATCGAGGGCCGCGAGTTTACCGTATTGGTTGCCGCCGACAGCAAGCCGGGTGATTGTATTGTCTACAAGCCCGTAGAGTATATTTTTCCGGAGGGAGATGCGTTTAAAACCTATGCGCTAAAAACATCGGCACTTCACCCGGCATCGAATATACCCTGCAACGACCCCGCGCTCGAGTTAGCACTACGCGACGCGAGTAAAAAAATATTTATTACAGCCGGTTGTGTAGGATACGGGCGGCTCGATTTTCGGGTTAACAACCAGGGCGAACTTTATTTTTTGGAAATGAATTTAACCTGTTCTGTTTTTTATGAGGATGGATACGAGGGCTCGGCCGATTATATACTTAATTACGACGCCGCGGGCAAGCGCGGCTTTTTAGAGCAGATTATCAATGAGGGTATTGCGCGCCATCAACGAAAAC
>JBIIHS010000114.1:0-5452 GCA_044235515.1 Chitinophagaceae bacterium
GATACGCTCTTCAATGGCCAGGGCCTCGGCCATGGAAAAAAGTCTGGTAGATTGATAGATCCAAACACGCGAGCTGTCGGCAAAGTCAGCAGGTAGTAAATGAGCGTATGTTAAATTCATGATTGGTCTTTTTCTGAAAAAGCTTACTCATTTGCCCAGTTGGGTGGCGATCAGTTCCGCTACGTCTACTACGGAAACTTGCTCTTCTTTCTCGGCCAATTTTACGCCATCGCTTAACATCGTGTTGCAAAAGGGACAAGCTGCTGCTATGATAGTGGCGCCCGTGGCCAGTGCCTCTTGGCTTCTTTCGGTGTTGATGCGGGTGTCTCCTTTTTCTTCTTCTTTGAACATTTGTGCTCCGCCGGCTCCACAGCAAAGACCGTTCGTTCGACATCTCTTCATCTCTACTAGGTCGGCATCGAGCCATTCGAGAATTTCGCGGGGCGCTTCATAGATGCCATTGGCCCTACCTAGGTAACAGCTGTCATGATAAACGATCTTTTTACCGGTAAAGGAACCGCCGCCCTGAAGTTTGATGCGTCCTTCGTTGATCAGTTGTTGCAGAAGGGTAGTGTGATGTATCACTTCGTAGTCTCCTCCCAGCTCCGGATATTCATTCTTGAGCGTATTAAAGCAATGGGGACAGGTCGTTACGATCTTTTTGATGCCATATCCATTCAGGACTTGGATATTCTGATAGGCCATCATCTGAAATAAAAATTCATTTCCGGCTCTGCGCGCCGGATCGCCGGTACAACATTCCTCTTTTCCTAAAATGGCATAGTTGATCTGTACTTGTTCGAGAATCTGAGCAAAGGCCTTAGTAACGCGCTGTGCTCGCTGGTCGAAGCTGCCTGCACAGCCCACCCAAAATAAGATCTCGGGCGATTTGCCCTGGGCAATGAGCTCTGCGACCGTAGGTACATGCATGTTAGATGTTTTAGGGGATAAAATTACGGCTTTACAGGGCATGGTTCAAATTGGACGTGGCAGATTTGCACGTACTTTTGTGACTACCTGCATGAGAAAACTATACCGCTTACTGACCCGCTGGGAGCAATGGAACTTTTTTGTTCTGTACTTTCCACTGTTGCCGGTATGGTGTTGGTATTGTATAAGAAGTCGTTCTGTTTGGTTTTTTTCTTCCTCTAACCCGACCATCACCTTCGGAGGTTTCGAGGGGGAGGGAAAGAAAGAAATGTACGATCAACTGCCCCCTGCCTATTATCCCAAAACGTTTTACATAGAGCCCTCTGCGGCGGCTGAGACTGTGCAGCGTGGTTTGCGAGAAGCGGGATTTTCCCTTCCCTTCATTGTCAAGCCCGATGTAGGGATGAAGGGTATTTTATTTCGCAAAATTGAAAATTGGAACGAGTGGGAGCAATATCACCAGCGTACCCCGGTCACGTATCTGGTCCAGGAGTTAGTGGAGCTTCCTGTGGAGATTAGTATTTTTTATTATCGACACCCCAGCGCTAAAAGGGGTACTATATCGGGATGTATCGAAAAGGAGCTATTACAGGTCAAGGGTAATGGTCAATCTACATTACTGGAATTGATAGCGCATCATCCCAGGGCCTCTTTACGTAAAGAGGAAATGAAGCATCGCCACCATGAACGTTTGGATTGGGTAGTACCCAATGGAGAAATCTTTTATTTATCCTACGCTGGCAATCATAATAGGGGGGCTCGCTTTATCGATCTGATGCACCAGGTGGATGATACCCTGCTGGCTTTTTTTGATTCCCTTAGCCACCAGACTTCGTTCTACTATGGTCGCTACGATATTAAGTGTGCCTCGTTGCAGGCGCTTAAAGAGGGGCATTCATTCTCTATTTTAGAATTCAATGGCTGTGGAGCCGAACCCAATCACATATACGATGCAGGGTTGACCGTATGGCAAGCTTATCGTGTCCTTTTAAGCCATTGGAGGGTTTTATTTACGATCAGTGCGTATAATCATCGACAAGGTCATCGGTATTGGTCTTTCATGAGAGGCTGGTCGTATTTGAAGGAGGCCCGCCGTCATTTTGCCCTTTTGGAGAAAATTGATTGATCTGCTTTTAATTTTATAGTATGAACATGGCACGTGTTTTCTTTGTGGGGCTACTGGTAAGTTTTCTAGGATCGCTTCCGTTGGGCACGCTCAATATTGCGGCCATGCAGATCGCCATCGGGCAGGGGATACAATCGGCCATGTTATTCTCTCTGGGGTCATTATTAGCCGAGATGATCTATGTTCGACTTTCGTTGGTAGCCATGGACTGGGTGCGAAAGCAAAAGTTATTGCTTAAGCTACTGGATTGGCTAACGGTCTTAGTAGTAGTGGCCTTGGCCTGCTCCAGCTTTTATACAGCCATGCAAACAAAACCGGCCCCAAATCCTGTATTGGGTGTCGCGCTTCCTAAGCTAGTGTTGGGTTTTGTGATGAGCGCACTCAATCCTGTGCAAATTCCCTTCTGGTTTGGTTGGAGCGCTGTTTTATTTTCTCGAAAAGTATTATTGCCGGAATCGAAGCAGTATTATCTGTATATAGCGGGTATTGGATTTGGTACCTTTTTAGGTAACTGCATCTTTATTTTCGGAGGACAATATGTGGCGCACCGTATTGAGAACAATCAGCAAATGCTCAATTGGATCATTGGTGGTGTTTTTGTCTTTACGGCCTTTCTACAACTCTATAAAATTGCGCGGCATAAAGACACCTTACATCAAATTGAAGAAAAAGTATCGGAGACCTCAAACTGAACGGGTCCATGCGTCTCTATCATCGGGACTGAATTTCCAGGGGGCAAAATTATTTTCAACATTACTGAACAAGGCCGCCCATTCGGCTGGTGTACGGCTTTCTTCCATCACCAGATTTCTGCGCAACTGTAAGATAATATCCAGCGGGTTGATGCTGACCGGACAAGCCTCCACACAGGCGTTACAGGTAGTGCAGGCCATTAATTCTTCTGTGCTAATATAGGTGTGCAACAAAGATTTTTCATCTCCTTTCCAATCGCTTTTTTTGTCTAGTTGACGGCCAACTTCTTCGAGACGATCCCTTGTGTCCATCATAATCTTTCGGGGCGAAAGCAGTTTGCCAGTTTGACGGGCCGGACAAGCGGCCGAACATCTTCCGCATTCCGTACAACTGTAGGCATCCATCAAATTTTTCCAGCTAAGGTCCATAACATCGCGAGCTCCGAAGCGAAGTGGCGCTGGGGCGGCATCGGTGGGGGCCAGCTCGGGCTGCATGGCATATAGGACCTCCTGTTGTATTGAGGGCATATTGTCCATCTTTCCGGCGGGTTGTAATTTGGAATAATATGTATTGGGAAAGGCCAACACAATATGCAAGTGCTTTGAGTATGGCAGATAATTTAAAAAAGCAAGGATCCCGGCAATATGAAGCCACCAACTGGTTCGCTCTGTGATCAGGAGCGATTGATCGGAGAAGGAGCCCAGTATTCCGTGCAGCGAAGAAGAGATCAAAAAATTTCCCGTGGGGTGGTCAGCATAGTGACCCACGGCCCGTTGTTGCAACAGGGTATCACTGGCATTCATCAACAGAAAAAGACCCATTAGCACGATCTCTGTCACTAAGATCATATTGGCATCGGTACTAGGCCATCCATCCAGATCCTTGCTCTTGAATCGCTTGATGTGAAGCATATTTCGGCGGAACAGGAAGATTACACAGGCCACTAATACCAAGAGAGCCAATACTTCGAAGCAGTTTATCAAGTAGGGATACAGCGATGGAATGAGCGGGTATAAAATACGGTGCTCGCCGCTAAGACCATCGATTATGATCTCGATGATCTCTATGTTGATAATTACGAATCCAACGTAGACAAATCCGTGGAGGATCGCTACCAAGGGGTTATTGAACATCTTTTTTTGACCAAATGCCAGCAATAACATGTTCTTGAACCGTCTTCCCGGCTGGTCATCGATCTTTTCTTTTCTTCCTAGTAAGATATTACGCCGTATGGCAGACACCTTTTTGCTAAACAACACAAGGGCTATAAGACTAAGTAGGGCAAAAGCAAGTGGTTCTAACCATCCCATGGGTCTAAATTAGGGTACGAAATTATGATAAATACATTCAGAAATAGACGGGATGAACCTTCCATTTTCCGTTTGTGAACGAAAGAGTGGGGGCCGGAAACTTAAAAGCGTTCAAAAAGGTGAACAGTACTTTTAATCCCTTTTTGTTAGTCTTGATCTGGCTCCAGTCAATATCGGGAGAGAGGTACCATTGCCGGTTACGGGCAATACCCATTCTGTCAAATGTTACCACCCCGTTGGCATCGCTGGCCCGGTTTTCTATTCCGCCAAAAAGCCCCTCGGATCCATAGCCTACCGATACGGCCAACCACCGAGGGAGACCCCGGTCCTTTAAGAAAGAAGCTAGCCGAACACTGGCCCAATAGGTTTGCCCGTTATAGTCTTTTAACATCCGCTCACTCCAACTATTGCCAAAAAGTTGATCGCTTCGCAAATTCAGTAGGGGGTCAGAATAGTTTTTTCGGTGAAAAGAAAATTTAAGGTGAATCCGTTGTTCCTCCCAGCCAAGCTCCTGAGCAATATATACTCCGCTGCCGAGCAGGTTGGTGCCAAAGTCTGACCAGCTCCAGCCCCACTCGGCACTATACCCATCTAAGATCTCGATGGCGGTTTGATAGACCGCCCCGCTTAACCCTCCGACCCACACACGGGTTTTTTTGTTCATGCCGGCCCATTTCCAAAGTTCGGTACTGGCACTGCTTTGAATATAGGCACTGTATAAGTGCCCTGCCTTATCCATTTGATTCCACTCAGGCAGATCGTTAAAGGTGTGAAAGGAAGAGCGAGGATAATTCAAATACCAGGAGCGGTACAGGGCCACCATGGTGCCGCCGTACCCGGCGACATTGGCGGCCGTTACTAAAGTTATTCTGTTAGCATAGGTTTTATGTAGCAGGGCGCTGTCTTGCGCAACAGCGGCAACTTCTTGGAACAATAAAAAAAAACCTATCAATAAATATCGTTGCATTCATGGCAAAGCTACAGGTAAGCTGCCAACCAACGAGCGCACAAAATTTGATAACTTTGCTGATCGAAAAAGTATATCAGATGAATGAGGCTATTGCAAAAAGAGTAATGTCGTGGCTACAGGGCTCCATCGATGATGCCTCCAAAGAGGAGATCAAGCGGCTGCAAGCACAGGATTCGGCAGCCTTGGCCGATGCCTTTTATCGCGATCTGGAATTTGGTACCGGTGGTCTAAGAGGAGTGATGGGGGTGGGTACCAATCGTATGAACAAGTACACCGTAGGGATGGCCACACAGGGGTTCTCTAATTATTTAAAGGCTTGTTTTCCCGAAGGGGTATCGGTTGCCATTGCGCATGATAGCCGAAATAATAGTCGGTTTTTTGCAGAGACGACGGCCCATGTTTTTGCCGCCAATGGAATCAGCG
>JBIIHS010000115.1:0-5447 GCA_044235515.1 Chitinophagaceae bacterium
GCTCCCGTCGTTGATACCCAGCAAGATCTTGGCGTTGTTCGACTTGGCCTTGGTAGCCACTACAGCAAGCGGAGCCGTATTACTGGTAGGAGGTGCCAGCGAGCCCGTACTGTTGACCTGATAAAACGCGTACACCACCACATTGGTCATTTTAAACTTGATATCGGGCACGTCCGCAATGGAGCGATACGAAGGAAAGTAGCCCACTACATAGTACCCCAATGAAGGAGGCGACTGTATGGAGATAAACGTAAAGGACCGCGCCGCGCTGGAGCAACCCATGGAGGCCCCCGCACTATTACGCGGAATAACGTACCAGAAATAGGTAACATTCGGAGTAGGAACAATATTGATCGTGTGGCTATTGCCCGTAACACCCGTTGCCACGGCCACCGCATTGGATACAGAGGTCCCCAACATAACATCATAGGCACTGGCCTGGGCCACCGTACTCCAAGAAAGGACCACGCTGGTAGATGTAACAAAGGCGTTAGCGGCCGGACTTACCAACGACGCACAACCCGGAGCCGAGGGCGTTGGCGAAGGCAAACCATTATCTTTTTTTATACACCCGGTAGCTAAGACCAGCCCTAAAATAATGATAGGTACGAAATACGATCGCATAAGCAGGATTAGGGCTTTAAGATAGCGAATAATGTTAATTAACCCCGGGTAAGGGCGGATTTTCGTAGGTTTGCCCTCTAAACTTTTTGCAATGAAAAAACGGATATTTACCCTGCTGCTTACACTCAGTTTAGCAGGCAGAATACTTGCCGATGAAGGAATGTGGTTACCCTTGCTGTTAGGACAACAAGTCTACAACGACATGGTCAAAAAAGGGCTTACGTTGACCAAGGAGCAATTGTATCAGATCAATAAGCCCTCCTTAAAAGATGCGATCATCATATTTGGGGGCGGATGCACAGGCGAGATCGTAAGTAGCAAAGGGTTGATCTTTACCAATCATCACTGTGGTTATGATGCCATCGCTACGGCGAGTAGTGTAGAAAAAAATTATCTCCGAGACGGATTCTACGCGGCTTCCCAGCAACAGGAAATACCCACGTCGCTTTCCGTACAATTTTTATTGCGAATAGAAGATGTGACCAAGGAGGTACTCGATTCCCTGCAAGGGCTAAGTGGTACGGAGCGAGTGCAAAAACAAGCGCTCGTATTAGCCGCCATCAATAAGAGAATGAGTAATCTCGATGAAAGCATTGAGACAAGGGTGAGCTCGTTGTTCAAGGGCAATCAGTTCTTAGCTTTTGTTTACCAGCGCTACAGTGATGTACGGTTGGTTGGAACGCCCCCGGAGAGCGTAGGTAAATTTGGCGGCGATACCGATAATTGGGAATGGCCTCGTCATACCGGAGACTTCTCTGTGTTTCGTGTCTATACTGATGCCAATGGCAAGCCCGCTAAGTACAGCCAAAACAATATTGCCTACAAGCCCAAATGGCATTTGCCTGTATCGCTCAAGCCGCTCAAAGACGGTGATTTTGCTATGATCTGGGGCTACCCAGGCAGTACCAATCGCTACGAAAGCTCCTATGGGATCAAACTGGCGATCGACATCAATAATCCTACCCTGGTAAAATTGAGAGAAGCACGTCTCAAATACATGTTCGAGGAAATGAAAAAAGATCCTGCCGTTAAATTACAGTTGGCCTCTTCGTATGCCAGCATTGCCAATTACTGGAAATTCTTCGATGGCGAGACCAAGCAGTTGATCAAATATGATGTGCTTGGGCAAAAACAAAAGGCGGAGTCTTCTTTTACAAGTTGGGCCGCGGGTAAATCCGAATATCAATCACTCTTTACAGATTGGAAAAATGCCTACGCCGCTTGGACCCCCTATGCCAAGCACCGTGTGTACATGAGCGAAGGGATCATGGGCTCTCCGCTCATTGCCTTTGCCGCTTCGTTAATGCAACTAGAGGCCTTGTTGGTTCGCAATAGCAATGTAGCAGACATTCAAAAAGCAGTGGCTGCTGCCGACCAGGCCCGCACATCCTTTTTAGAATCATCCAACAAAGTATCCGACGAAAAAATTCTGGCCACTGTTACCCGCTTGTTCTACGAAGATGTAGATAAGCAACAGCATCCCGTTACTTTTTATGGTATGCTCAAAAACCAATACGGTGCCCTTGATCAGGATGAGACCTATCGCCGCTACGCAGCCGATGTATTTGCCAAGACCATGATCTTTGACAACACGCGCTGGAGTGCCTTTATTGCTAAGCCTGATGCAGTTGTTTTACAAAATGATCTAGCCTTTGCTCATGCCAGCACGTTTATGACCAACTACAACAGCAAGTACGCTCCTTTGTCGCAGCAGTTCAATACCAAGAATGCAGAGTACGGCAGACTCTATCTAAAAGGCATCATGGAAATGGATACAGTAAAAGCAAAAAAGATGTATCCCGATGCTACTTTTACAATGCGTGTCAGCTACGGAAATGTAAAGTCATACCAGCCCCGTGATGCGGTCAAATACGATTATGTCACTACGTCTCGTGGTTTACTTGAAAAATACAAGGCTGGCGATTATGAATTCGATCTGCCTGCTCAACAGATCGCCTTGCTTCAGAAAAAAGACTTTGGACAGTACATGGATCCCACGCGCAAAGACCTCATTATTGGATTTATTACGACCAACGATATCACGGGCGGAAATTCCGGTTCGCCCGTCCTGAATAATAAAGGCGAACTGATCGGATTGGCCTTTGATGGGAACTACGAGGCCTTGAGTCATAAGCTGGCATTTGACAAAGACCTGAATCGTACTATCTGTGTCGATATCCGGTATGTGCTCTGGTGTATCGATAAATTAGGAGGAGCCAAACATCTTATCAACGAGTTGACCCTGGCCAAATAATGTATTGCCGGTGGCCTATGCTTCGTTACATATAGAAAAGATCGATCTCTACGCGCTGCGTATTCCATTGATCGAACCCTTTATTACTTCGCTTGGCAGAGACGATGATGCGCTCAATGTAGTGGTCCGCATACAGACGCGCGAGGACTTGATCGGGTTTGGGGAGTGTAGCCCTTACATGCCCATCAACGGAGAGAGCCAAGAAACCTGTATGGCCATTGGTCGTTATTTTGGACAGGCTCTTTTGGGACGCAATGCGCTCGATATTGATGGCTGCCTGCAAACATTGGATGCGATCGTTCATGCTAATAATAGTATCAAAAGTGCCTTTGACATTGCCTTGCATGATCTCGCTTCGCAGGCAGCCGGACTTCCTCTCTGGAAATGGCTGGGTGGTGACAATACAAAAGTGATCACTACCGATTATACCGTTAGCATCGGAGATCCCGATAAAATGGCCAGTGATGCCAAAAAGATACTCGAGCAAGGCTATCCAGCCATTAAAGTAAAGTTGGGCAAGAATGGAAAGACCGATGTGCTTCGCATGCAAGCCATCAGAAATGCGGTAGGTCCTACGGTACCCCTCCGGATCGATGCAAACCAAGGCTGGACCGTAGCCGAGGCGATCGACACCCTCAAGGCCTTGGCGCCTTTGCAAATAGAACATTGCGAAGAACCCATCTCTCGGCATCTGTATACATCCTTACCGCAAGTAAAAAAAGAAAGTCCCATTCCCATTATGGCCGATGAATGTTGCGGCGACCATCACGATGCCGCTCGGCTGATCGATCTGCAAGCCTGTGACTATTTTAATATCAAGCTGGGCAAGGCCGGCGGCATTCGCAACAGTGTAAGAATAGTTCGACTGGCCGAAGCGGCCGGGATCAAATTGCAGGTTGGGGCCATGATCGAATCACGACTGGCCATGACAGCCTTTGCTCATTTTGCTTGCTGCAGTCCCCAGATCGTTCACTATGATTTTGATACAGCCCTCATGTTCAGAGAAGATCCTGTTTCGGGTGGCATACGCTACGAAAAAAATGGGGTCATTAAACTACCAGAGGGCCCCGGCCTTGGTGCTACCATCAACGAAGACTGGCTACGACGAATGGAGACCATTCACCTGAGCTAATCGTGGAATAAGATGGTAAACCCTTTTTAGGAAACAAAAGGAGGTCGAATTAAAAAAAGACCCCTCAAGCATTAGTCGATCCGCCAGCTCATCTCACCGCCTTTCTCATCTTTTAGTTGTATGCCTATACCGGCAAGACGATCGCGGATCTTATCGGAGGTAACAAAATCCTTTCGACCACGGGCTTCTTTGCGAATATCGATCAGGAGATTCATTACCTGCTCTAATTTATTATGTCCTCCCTCTTCCATACCCTGCAATCCCAGAACGGTCTCGATCCAATGGGTCATTTCTTTTTGCAGGTGCCGTAAAGTCGAGGCCGCCAAAGCGCCGGCGGGTGTATGCCCATCATAAACAGCGTTGATGATCGGCGCCAACTCAAAGAGATTGGCCAAGACTTTAGCGGTACTGAAATCATCGTTCATAAATACCGGCAACTCATTGAGAAGTCGATCTATCGTGCTGGTCAAGGCTTGGTCGGCACCCTTTTCAGGAGCGCCCTTTTGTACAGGATCGATCTTTTGCAGTTTTTGATACGTCTCCCATAGTCGCTTTAATCCCTTTTCGGCAGCTTGCAGGGCCTCGTTACTAAAGTCGAGCGTACTGCTATAGTGTGTTTGCAAAATAAAGAAGCGCACGGTCATGGGATGATAAGCTTTCTCCAATAAAGGATGCGCGCCACTGAACAATTCCGTAAGCCGGATCACATTGTTGTAGCTTTTACCCATCTTACGCCCATTGATGGTGATCATATTATTATGCATCCAATAGCGCACGGGGGCCTGGTGATTGCAGATGGTACTCTGCGCGATCTCACTTTCGTGATGAGGGAATAATAGATCCATACCCCCTCCGTGAATATCAAATTGCTTACCCAGGTATTTGGTGGCCATGGCCGAGCACTCAATATGCCAACCAGGATACCCGACGCCCCAAGGACTTTGCCATCGCATAATGTGCTCAGGAGCGGCTGCCTTCCACAAAGCAAAATCTGTTCGGTCTTTCTTTTCCTCTTGTCCCTCGAGCTCACGTGTGGTGGTCAGCAATTCATCTATAATACGCCCGCTGAGCTTTCCGTACGAATGGCTGGCGGCATATTTTTTTACATCAAAATAAACAGAGCCGTTAACCTCATAGGCATACCCGGCTGCGATCAGCTGTTCGATCATACCGATCTGCTCTACAATATGTCCCGTAGCCGTAGGTTCTACTGATGGAGGTAAGGTATTGAACTGCTCCATGGCCCAATGAAATAAACGGGTGTATTTATGCACCAACTCCATCGGTTCGAGTTGCTCAAGCGTTGCTTTTTCGGCGATCTTGTCGGTGGCCGCTCTTCCCTCTTCTTCAAAATGACCAGCATCAGTAATGTTGCGAACGTAACGAACCTTATAGCCCAGGGTTTGCAAATAACGAAAGACCACATCAAAAGTAATA
>JBIIHS010000011.1:0-17028 GCA_044235515.1 Chitinophagaceae bacterium
GATCGTGGATGAGTTAGTTCAGGTATATCAATCAAACCACCGGGGTACAATCATTAATGTAGCCTACAAAACAGAAGCAGATTGCTTGCGGGATCTACTGATTGACAGCATTCGGCTGGTCTTAGTTACCAGAAGACCATCGTCGGAGGAAAAAGCACTCTTGGCCGATTCTTTAAAAGTAGAGGCCAGAAGTTTGGTCGTAGCCCGAGATGGCATTGCCGTAGTGGTTCATCCGGACTCTCCGGATACTCTGTTTACCATGATGGAGATTAAGCAGATCCTGGTAGGGAACTATAAAAAAAAGTTAATCCCAGTATTTGACGGTGTTAAAGCAACCAGTACGGTCAGATTTATTGTAGATTCCGTATTGAAAGACGAGTCGCTTACGGCAGAGGCCATGGCCGCTCGCAGTAGTGAAGGAGTGATCGACTATGTTTCTACCCATCCCGGTGTAGTTGGTTTTGTGGGAGTGGGTTGGGTGGGAAACCCCGAAGACTCTACACAACTTAGTTTTTTGAAAAAGGTCAAGGTGGCACATATAGAGAGTACAGATCAAAAAGACTCCTATGTAAAAGCCTATCAGGCCAATATCTATGCCAAGCGTTATCCGATGGTACGCGACCTGGTGTATATTTTAAAAGAGAAACACCGCGGTCTGGCCACCGGGTTCGCTCATTTTGTGAGTGGCGAATTGGGGCAGATCATTTTCAGAAGAGGATATTTGGCCCCGGCTCAAAAAAGGTTGGGGATTCGTCCCGTACGTGTCAACGAATAACTAATTATAATATATTTACAGCCCTTAAATTGAAATTAATCAGACCGATGAAAAGAATTTATCTGTTACTTACGGTTAGCTTTTGTGTGGTACTGACAACCAGCGGACAAACTGTGCTTGAGGGGAAAAATCATCTCTTTGCCCAGCGCTTCGAACTGGCCGAGCAAACGTTTCAACAAATCTTAAAGAGTAATCCGGCCGATCCAGAGGCCCTTTATTGGGGAGGGCAGGCGGTGATCGAACGCGAATTGGATTCTGCCAAGAGAGTCGCCGTGGCGCGGGCTTGGTACGATAAGGCACTGCAAGCAGCAGCGAATTCCCCTTTGGTGATGGTGGGGGCGGGTCATGCGGATCTGCTCGAAAATAAAAAGGACGAGGCTCGTCAGAAATTTGAATCGGCTCTTACCATGAGTCGTACTCGCAAGGGAGATAATATCGATATTCTCAATGCTGTCTCACGCTCCAATATCGAGACCAAGGCCGGCGACCTTAATTATGTGATCGCTAAAATGTCCGCCCAAATCGAAAAAGGCGATAAGAATGCCGAGATGTATCTTTTGTTGGGCAATGCAGTGCGCAAGGCTCGTCCCGGAGAGGGGGGTGGCGAAGCGTTTCAAAATTACCAGGAGGCATTACGTCTTAGCCCCGGGTATTCTTTAGCTAATTATCGGTTGGCCAGATTATTCGATTCACAGAAAAACTGGGAGCTGGTCTTACAGTATCTGAATGAGTGCGTACAAAAAGATCCTCGCTTTACACCCGCTTACTACGAGTTATTTTATTATTACTTCTATCGTCGCGATTATGTAAATGCAGAAAAGCAATTACAGCTTTACATTGAGACCAAGCAGCCCGAAAAAAATATACAAGACGAGTTCCTTTATTCTCAGCTTTGTTGGGCCCGCGGAGATTATGCTTGTGCCATTTCAAAGGCCGAACAAGTTATTGCCGCTACGGGAACGGCTACTCGCCCTCGGGTATATCGTCTATTGGCCGATGCATTTTACCAGCAAGGCGACACCCTGGCCAAACAGCAACAGGCCGATGCGGCCACGCAAGCTTTTGCCAGTGCCAAAAAATACAGCGATCAGTTTTTTGCTCATCCAGGCGAAGGCATGGATGGAGAAGCCTTATATGATTTTCAATTAAGGGCTGACATTATCGACAAGACGGGCGGAACGTCTGCCGAGATCTTTCAAACCTATCAGCAATCTACCCGTGTCGATACACTAGTGGGGCTCAAGGTTGAACTTCTAAAGAAAGGGGCCGATCGGTTCAAGGCCAAAGGCGATAGTCTTAGCCGGATTATCGAGGGCGATCTGCGTACCCTCATTTTGACCACTAAGCCCAACCCCAGTCAGCGTGACCTTTTTGATGCCGGCTTTGCCTACTATCAGGGTAAGTCCTATCCGATCGCCGATAGTTTATTCGGTGTTTATGTCGAAAAGTACCCAGAAGAGTCTTTCGGCTATATGATGAAGTTCAATATTCAGCGCGCCATTGATGACTCCATGTTGCTCGGTTCGGCCGTACCCTGGGCTGAGAAGTACTTGGTTATCTTGGAAAAGGATACGGTAAAGAATAAAAAGACAATTATCGGCGTGGCAGGATATTTGGCGGCATATAGTGCTAACATGTTGAAGGACAAAGAGAAAGCGCTTGTTTACCTGCGCCGTATGTTAGCTCTTGATCCGACCAATGCAGCCATTCAGCAAAATATTAATGTGCTCGAAAAAGCGGCTTCAACAAAGCCCGATAATGCCCCTAAATCTGACCCTGCTCCTAAATCGGCTGCTGCTCCTGAACGTAATCCATTAAATAAGACGGGATTACTTGCTAATCGTGCCGATTTTGTGGTCGTTGCTCCTTAATTTTGCGCCCAGAAAAAACAGCACATGTTATACTGGTTGCAAATGGGCTCCACGGCCTCCACTGCCTCTACCTATTTGCCACTGGCCCTGCAAGTTTTGATCGCTGTAGGGCTGGTTGCTTTTCTGATGGTTGCCACGCACTTGTTGGGGCCTCGACGTAAGACCAGTGATAAACTGCAGAACTTTACCAGCGGTATCGAGTCGCATGGTGATGCCCGCCAGCCAATGGCGATCAAGTATTTTTTGACCGCTATCCTCTTTGTTTTGTTCGATGTAGAAGTGATCTTCTTCTACCCCTATGCCGTTAATTTCAAAGGGCTGGGATGGAGTGGATTTTGGGCCGTTTCCCTTTTTGTGGGATGCTTTCTGTGCGGCTTTCTTTACATCATCAAAAAAGGAGCTTTAAAATGGGAAGACTAGTTAAAGGTTGCAGCAACATTCAACCTTCTAACTTGTTATGGTATAAAATAGTAGGAACATGAGTCGTCCGGTATCGTACAATCTTGTCAAAAAGCCATTGGAGGCTGATATCAGTATGGCCCCGATGCCGTCGGGTCATCAGGGAGAGGGCTTTTTTGCTACTTCACTCAATTCCGTGATCGGATTAGCCCGAAAGAATTCCATCTGGCCCTTGCCATTCGCAACCTCTTGCTGCGGTATTGAATTTATGGCCACCATGGGCTCTCATTACGACTTGGCTCGTTTTGGATCGGAGCGTGTCGGATTCTCACCCCGTCAGTGCGATCTCTTGATGGTAATGGGAACCATTGCCAAAAAAATGGGACCCGTGGTAAAACAAGTCTATCTGCAAATGGCTGAACCTCGTTGGGTGATTGCCGTAGGAGCTTGTGCCAGCAGCGGTGGCATCTTCGATACCTACAGTGTATTACAGGGCATCGATCAGGTGGTGCCGGTCGATGTGTATGTGCCGGGTTGTCCTCCGCGTCCGGAGGCGATCATCGATGGCGTGCTGCGTATTCAGGACCTGGTCGGAAAAGAAAGTCTGCGTAGGCGCAATTCTGAAACCTACAAAGCATTACTCGAAAGTTACGGTATTCAATAAGGTCTGTGGTGCTGGTGCACGCAGGCAAAAAAAACAGGCATGTCGCTTACAAACGAGATCATACAACAACGGTTAACAGAAAAATTCGGCGACCAGGTCGGTGGGTTCACTACCTCGTACGGCATGTTGCAATTTGAGGCGCCCAAGGAGATCAATCTGAAGGTGCTCAATTTTTGTTATGATGATCCTCAACTTGGCTTTCTCTTTTTGACAGACCTGACCGGGGTGCATTATCCCGATCAGAAAGGTCGTGAGCTGGCCGTAGTGTATCATTTGCATAATCTTAAGGAAAATATTCGCTTGCGCTTTAAGGTTTTTACTGCCATTGAGCAACCCGATGTCTACACCGCAACCGGTTTATTTTCTTCGGCCAACTGGATGGAGCGCGAGACCTACGATTTTTTCGGGATCCATTTTGTGGGCCATCCGAATCTGAAGCGCATTTTGAATGTCGACGAAATGGATTATTTCCCCATGCGAAAGGAGTTTCCTTTAGAAGATCAAACCCGTATTGACAAAGATGATGAGATGTTTGGCCGTGGCTAATCATCTTTAAACGACTGACGAGACTGTATGAGCGAACATATAAAACTGCCAGAAGGATCGATCGAGAAAACGACCACCACCTTGAACTTGGGGCCGACGCATCCGGCCACCCACGGGGTGATGCAAAATATCCTTGAGCTCGATGGAGAACGAATTGTGTCGGCCGATCAAACCATCGGCTATATTCATCGCGCCTTTGAAAAATTGGCCGAGCGTCGTCCACTCGCACAGATCACTACGCTCACCGATCGACTTAATTATTGTTCTTCTCCGCTCAACAATATGGGCTGGCATATGACCTGCGAAAAACTGCTGGGGATCACTACACCCAAGCGGGTCGATTACTTGCGCGTTATTGTCATGGAGCTGGCCCGGATTGCCGATCACCTGATCTGTAACTCGATCATGGGCGTAGATGCCGGGGCCTATACTGGATTTTTGTATGTGATGCAGTATCGTGAATTGATCTATGAGATCTACGAAGAGATCTGCGGAGCGCGTCTGACTACCAATATGGGTCGTATTGGAGGCTTTGAACGAAACTTCAATGATATTGCTTTTCAGAAGCTCGAAAAGTTCCTCGAAGAATATCCCAAGGCCTTAAAGGAATTTGAGAACATGTTCCAGCGCAATCGCATCTTTATGGATCGCACCATCGGTGTGGGCGGTATCAGTGCGGAGCGCGCCTTGAATTACGGATTTACAGGTCCGAACCTGCGGGCGGCCGGTGTTGACTACGATGTGCGTGTCCACTCTCCCTATAGCAGCTATCAAGATTTTGAGTTTACCATTCCGGTAGGCAGCACAGGCGATAGTTACGATCGCTGGTTGGTGCGAGAGCAGGAGATGTGGCAAAGTTTGTCCATTATACGACAGGCCTATCAAAAGGTGCAGTCGTTTACCGGTGCCGAGGCCGAGGTCTATCATGCTGATGTACCCGAATACTATCTTCCTGCCAAGCAAGATGTGTATACCAAGATGGAAGCCCTGATCTATCATTTCAAGATCATTATGGGAGAGACCGATATTCCGGCCGGTGAAGTGTATCATTCGGTAGAAGGGGGCAATGGTGAGTTAGGATTTTATCTGATCAGCGATGGAGGCAGAGCGCCGTATCGATTGCATTTCAGAAGACCTTGTTTTATTTATTATCAGGCTTTTGAGGAATTGATCAAGGGAGCCATGCTCAGCGATGCTATCATCACCATGAGTAGTTTAAATCTGATCGCCGGAGAAATGGATGCATAAAAATGACCGCTGAAAAAAAAGAGATCGAACATGAGTTTGTGTTTTTCTGCTGATAAAATAAAAGAGGTGCAACAAATTATTGCACGTTACCCCGAGGGGCGCCAAAAGAGTGCCCTGTTACCGGTATTGCACTTGGCCCAACAAGAATTCGGCGGATGGCTCAGTACCGAGGCTATGGATTATGTAGCGAGCCTGCTGGGATTGCAAGCGATCGAAGTGTATGAAGTAGCCACTTTTTACAGCATGTACAATCTGAAGCCCGTTGGCAAGCAAGTGCTCGAAGTGTGCCAGACCGGACCTTGTATGCTCAATGGCAGCGAAGCCATCGTGGCCTACATATACGAACGCTTAGGCATTCGTCCCGGAGAAACGACCGCGGATGGGTTATTTACCCTTAAAACAGTGGAGTGTTTGGGAGCCTGCGGATATGCGCCAATGCTGCAATTAGGAAAAAATTATCGCGAGCATCTTACGCGCGAAAAGATCGATGAACTTATTGCTGCGGCTTCGGCTCGTCCCGTGGTGGCAACAACTTAATAACGAAATGCAGCCCGGTAGGGCTACTGATATATGGGAAGAAAATTATTATTGGAAAAAGCGCATGTGCCGGGTATTGCTACCTACGAGGTCTATCGTCGTGAGGGAGGTTACCGTAGCGTAGAAAAGGCCCTGCAATCGATGAGCCCCGATCAGGTCACCGAAGAGGTTAAAAAGAGTGGCTTGCGCGGACGAGGTGGAGCGGGCTTTCCTACTGGAATGAAATGGGGCTTTCTGGCCAAGCCGGAGGGTGTTCCTCGCTACCTGGTGGTGAATGCCGATGAATCGGAGCCGGGCACGTTCAAAGACCGCTATTTGATGGAATTTATTCCGCATTTGCTGATAGAGGGAATGATCACCGCTTCTTATGCCTTGGGTTCTAATCGCTCTTACATCTATATCCGCGGAGAATACGCCTGGGTCGCCGAAATTTTGGAAAAGGCTATTGACGAAGCCAGGGCCAATGGCTGGTTGGGAAAAAATATTCTGGGGCGTGGATTCGACTGCGATATTTATGTGCATCGCGGAGCCGGTGCCTATATCTGTGGAGAAGAGACCGCCTTACTGGAATCTCTCGAAGGCAAAAGAGGGAATCCGCGCATCAAGCCTCCTTTCCCGGCGGTAAAAGGATTATGGGGCTGTCCTACGGTGGTCAATAATGTGGAGACCGTTGCTGCCGTTGTTCCCATTATCAATGAGGGCGGCGAGGAGTATGCTAAGATCGGTATCGGTAAGTCTACAGGGACCAAGCTCATTTCTGCTTGTGGTAACATCAATAAGCCAGGTGTTTACGAGATCGATATGACCATTTCGGTCGAGGAATTTATTTACAGTGATGAATACTGCGGTGGTATCCCTGCCGGAAAAAAGTTAAAAGCCTGTATACCGGGCGGATCGTCAGTGCCCATTTTGCCTGCAAATCTTTTACTAAAGACCGCGAAGGGCGAAACGCGTATGATGAACTACGAGAGTTTGGCCGACGGAGGCTTTGCCACCGGATCCATGATGGGATCAGGAGGCTTTATCGTACTCGATGACAGCCAGTGCGTGGTTCGTCATACGTATTCGCTGGCTCGATTCTATCGTCATGAGAGTTGTGGTCAGTGCTCGCCTTGTCGGGAGGGTACTGGTTGGATGGAAAAGATCTTGTGGAATATTGAGACGGGCAAAGGAAAAATAAGTGATATCGATCTGCTCTGGGATATTCAGCGCAAGATCGAAGGCAATACCATTTGTCCACTGGGAGATGCCGCGGCTTGGCCCGTTGCCGCTGCCATCCGTCATTTCAGAGACGAATTTGAATGGCACGTGTTGCATCCGCAAGAGGCACAGCAGCGCAATTACGGACTTATGCATTATGCAGATCCTATTCATGTACCTAATCCCGTTATGGCATAGCCCATCAACTAAAAAAATATGTCATCCGAAACTAACAATACCGTTCCTGGCGTAAAGGTCACCATCGATAACATCACCATAGAGGTGCCTGCGGGGACGACCATTTTGAACGCAGCCCGACAGATCGGAGGCGACGTGACACCTCCGGCCATGTGTTACTATAGCAAGCTCGAGGGTAGTGGAGGGAAATGCCGTACCTGTCTGGTCGAAGTAGCAGCGGGTTCTGCGGCCGATCCTCGTCCTATGCCCAAACTGGTAGCGAGTTGTCGCACCGGTGTCATGGATGGTATGGTAGTCAAAAATATTACCAGCGATAAAGTAAAGGAAGCGCGTGCAGGAGTAGTGGAGTTTTTATTGCTCAATCATCCCCTGGATTGTCCCGTTTGCGATCAGGCAGGAGAGTGTCATTTGCAAGACCTCGGTTACGAGCATGGTAAGGAGGGTACTCGTTACGAATTCGATCGCCGCACTTTTGAAAAAGAGGATATTGGCCCATATATTCAGCTGCACATGACGCGATGCATACTTTGCTATCGTTGTACCTATGTGGCCGACCAGCTTACCGATCAGCGTGTGCATGGAGTGCTCGATCGGGGCGATCATGCCGAGATCTCTACGCATATCTCTAAGGCCATCGATAATAATTTTAGCGGTAACATGATCGATGTATGTCCGGTGGGGGCGCTTACCGACAAAACATTTCGTTTCAAGAACCGCGTTTGGTTTACCAAACCGGTTTATGCGCACCGCGATTGTCCGGATTGTTGCGGAAAGGTCACCTTATGGCAACGCGGAGATGAAGTACTTCGCGTTACGGCCAGAAAAGACCAATGGGGAGAAGTATGCAGCCACGAAGGGAAACCCGGTTGGATCTGCAATACCTGTCGCTTCGATAAAAAATCGGCCCATGATTGGGTGATCGAGGGGCCTGCCGATGTTAGCCGTCACTCGGTTATCTCACAAGGGCACTACCAGCATCTGCAAACGCCAAAGGAGACATTACCTGAGGTAATGGGAGGCCGAGCCCCGAAGTTGATGATGGATATTCATGAGGTCAGTGAAGTAAATCGAATTGAGCTGAGTCAACTTCCCGGTGCTGCTACGGGAAAGGATTTTAATTCACCGACCGACCAGGGAAAATAATTGTATGAACATGTATGTAATTGCCATGGATAGTTGGTATATCATTGAAAAGCTGATCTTGATCGGCGCCCTAATCGGATTATCTTTCTTTATTGCCATGTACACCACCTTGGCCGAAAGAAAGATCGCCGGTTGGATGCAAGACCGCATGGGCCCTAATAGAGCCGGGCCATTCGGTATTTTTCAGCCACTGGCCGACGGGGGTAAATTATTTTTCAAAGAAGAGATCACGCCTGTCAGCTCCAATCGATTCTTATTCTTACTGGGTCCTGCCTTGGCTATGATCGTTGCGCTGATCACCAGTACGGTTATTCCTTGGGGCGCTTCTTTTACCTTGAACAATCACACCGTGGCTTTACAAGTGGCCGATGTTGATATGGGTATACTGATCGTGTTCGGAATCGTGAGTGTGGGGGTATACGGTATTATGATCGGTGGGTGGGCTTCCAATAATAAATTTTCACTGATCGCTGCCATCCGTGGTGCCTCGCAAATGGTGTCTTATGAACTGCCCATGGGGCTCGCGTTGATTGCGGTATTGTTCATGACGGGTTCACTCAATATGAGTGCCATGGTAGAGCACCAGATGCAACATGGTTGGAATGTGCTATATCAACCCTTGGGTTTTGTGATCTTTTTCGTTTGCGCCTTGGCAGAGTGTAACCGTACACCCTTTGATCTGCCCGAGGCGGAGAACGAATTGAATTTTGGATATCACCAGGAATATTCCTCGATGAAGCTGGGCTTTTATTTATTCGCTGAGTATATCAATATGTTCGTGAGCAGTGCCGTAATGGCCACCTTGTTCTTTGGCGGTTACGATATCCCATTCTTCAATGAGGCCACCTGGGATGGTTCTCCGGTGGTCTTGTCGTTGCTGACCTTTGCTGCCATGATGGCCAAAGTATCCTTCTTCTTGTTCGTCTTTATCTGGATCCGTTGGACCATACCTCGCTTCCGATACGACCAATTAATGAATTTGGGTTGGAAAAAATTAATACCCCTTGCGCTGATCAATATGCTGATCAGTGCAGCGGTCATGTTATTCTTAAATAAGTGAGTTCTCAATCACCAATTGTATGCAACTAACGCAAAGAGCTAAACCGGTCGATCGCCAGCCCATGACATGGCTCGAGAGTATTTACCTCTGGAATATTCTTAAGGGGATGGCGATTACGCTTCGTCACCTTTTTATGAAGAAGGCTACGATCCAATATCCCGAGCAGCAACGGACCTTTTCGAAAGTATTTAGGGGTTTGCATGTGCTCAATCGCGATCAGAACGGACGAGAGAATTGCACTGCTTGCGGACTTTGTGCCGTAGCCTGTCCGGCGGAGGCTATCACCATGGAGGCCGCTGAGAGACAACCTGGCGAAGAACATCTCTATCGCGAAGAGAAATATGCGGCCAAGTACGAGATCAATATGTTGCGTTGTATTTTTTGTGGACTTTGCGAAGAGGCTTGTCCCAAGGACGCTATTTATCTCTCGCAGACCTTTGCACCCGCTAACTATGCCCGTAAAGGTTTTATTTATGCAAAGGATGAGTTGTTGATACCCCATCCGGTCACCGAGCGCGATGCATATCTACAGGCTTTGGGCGATCGAAAACCGCAGCATTCAACCCTTCATACTAATTGAGATGAGTATAGTGCAAATTCTTTTTTGGGTTTTATCGGTGATGGCCTTGTTCAGCGCCCTGATGGTGATTACCAGTAAGAACCCGGTCTATAGTGTACTTTGGCTGATCGTTACTTTCTTTGCGATCTCTGGGCACTATATCTTGCTCAACGCCCAGTTTCTGGCCGTTGTCAATATTATCGTTTATGCCGGCGCCATTATGGTATTGTTCTTGTTCGTGATCATGCTCATGAACGCTCGCCAAGAAGGGCCGACCGGCAGCAAACGCTGGATCACCTTGGCCGGTACGGTAAGTGGGGGTATTTTTTTACTGGTCTTGGTAGCCGCCCTCAAAGATTCCGAACTCAAAGCCCGTACGGCCATGGTCATGGATGGCCAAATAGGGCTTATTAAAGTACTCGGTAATGAACTCTTTACCCGCTACGTGGTTCCCTTCGAGATCTCCAGTATACTTTTTTTGAGCGCTATGGTTGGCGCGGTCGTAATTGGTAAAAAAGACTAACGAAGACAACATGCCTATAAACTATTATTTGTTCTTGTCGCTGGCGCTGTTCACCATTGGAATGGTGGGGGTACTCACTCGTCGCAATGCCATCATCATCTTTATGTGCATAGAGTTAATGCTCAATGCGGTCAATTTGCTATTGGTCGCGTTTTCAAAGATGCATTACCAAGCGGCCTTTGAGGCAGGGCAGGTAGCTTCGCAAGCCGGTGTGGATGGTCAATTATTCGTATTCTTTATTATGGTCGTGGCGGCGGCAGAAGTGAGTGTGGGGCTGGCTATTATCGTTATGATGTATCGCAATGTTCATTCGGTAGACATTAATTTTCTGAATCGATTAAAACACTGATCATTTATACAGCCTGTTTATGCAAGATATTTTTCAATTGGCTTACTGGATACCGCTGCTCCCCTTACTGGGTTCGCTGTTGAACGGACTCGGCCGTCGCTATATGTCCCGGTCCATGGCGGGATGGATCGGTTCGCTATCGGTATTGGGCTCCTTTGTTTTGAGTGTGCTTGTTTTTCTTCACGTAAAATCCGGCCACAGTGCGGTGATTCACTATTTTGATTTTATAAAAGTAGGTACGCTAACCATTCCCTTCTCTTTTCAACTCGATGCCCTCTCATCTCTCTTCTTGCTGGTCATTACCGGAGTCGGTTTCTTGATCCATGTGTATTCTACTGCCTATATGCACGAGGAAGACCCCGATCAGTTTGCCCGCTACTTTTCTTATTTGAATTTATTCGTGTTCTCGATGCTCTTGCTGGTGCTGGGTTCCAACTATGTGATCTTGTTCATAGGGTGGGAGGGTGTAGGCCTTTGTTCTTATTTGTTGATCGGGTATTGGTTCAAAAATCCTGCTTATACCGCGGCCGCCAATAAGGCCTTTATCATGAACCGTATTGGCGATCTGGCCTTTTTGGTAGCACTGTTCTGGATCATTACCAAATCGGGCGTAGTGGGCTTTCAGGATTTCTTCTCTTTTGTACAACAACATCAGTTTACCGAACGCTTTACTGCCACCGATATTACGGTGATCACCTTGTTATTTTTTATTGGCGCTACCGGTAAAAGTGCTCAGCTGCCCCTCTACACATGGCTTCCAGATGCGATGGCGGGTCCCACGCCCGTCTCTGCACTGATCCATGCGGCCACCATGGTAACTGCAGGTATTTACCTGATTGCCCGCAGTAATTTCTTGTATTCATTAGCTCCGCATACCCTGCATCTAATTTCGTGGGTGGGGTTACTTACGGCCTTGCTGGCCGCTTCCATTGCCCTGGCGCAAAATGATATTAAAAAAGTATTGGCCTATTCAACGGTCAGTCAACTTGGCTTTATGTTTTTGGCCTTGGGAACAGGGGCTTATGCCGCCGCGGTCTTTCATGTGATGACGCATGCTTTCTTCAAGGCCTTACTTTTCTTAGGAAGCGGAAGTGTGATCCATGCGATGGGAGGAGAACAAGACATTAGAAAAATGGGAGGATTATCCGCAAAGCTGCGTATCACTTATTTTACTTTTTTGATCGGTTGCATCGCGATCGCGGGTATCCCTCCTTTCAGTGGATTTTTCTCTAAGGATGCCATTTTGCTTAACGTCTTTTTACATTCGCCCCTTCAATATGGCCTGGCTTTATTTGCTGCCTTGTTGACGGCCTTCTATATGTTCCGATTACTGTTCTTGACCTTTGCTGGCCAATTTAGAGGAACCGAAGAGCAAAAGCATCACTTGCATGAAAGTCCATGGGCCATGACCCTTCCTCTTATTGTGCTGGCCGTACTCTCCGTGATCGGAGGCTGGGTAGGGATACCCGAGGTCTTAATGCCAAATGCCGAACCGTTGATTCAGTTTTTATCGCCGGTTATTCCAGTGGTACCCCATGCGGTTTCGCACGAAACGGAGTACATATTAATGGCTACTTCTACCGTTTTGGTCTTGTTGATGGTCTTGGCGGCATGGTGGCGTTACAGACATTATCAACCCGGTGTAACGACTAGTTCTTTTACCCGCTTACTGGAAAATAAATGGTATGTGGATGAGATCTACGATAAGTTGATCGTACAGCCACTTTTCAGGATGGCCGCATGGCTACGTTCGGTAGCAGAGGCTAAAGTCATTGATGGATTTGTCAATGGAGTAGGCCGCGCCATACAGTACAGCGCACGCCAGCTTCGATTAGTCCAAAGTGGACAAGTAGGACTTTACGTGCTTTTGATGGTGCTGAGTATGGCGGTCATGCTCTTCATTCAATTTTTTATAAGAAAATAAACCAACCGCTAGGCGGAACCGCTTATGATTGCATTATTGATATTATTGATACCTCTGTTGGGTGGTCTTGTTTCCTTTATGATCGGAGACCAAAAAAGGTGGGTTGGCCCTGCTTTTCTGCTAGCGGCCGGCTTACAATTTCTGCTCGTATTGCTGGCCCTTACCAGTTGGAATCAGCCCGAACTTCACCGGTTTTCCGCTGCATGGATGTCCGATGTGGGCAGTTCGTTCTCTTTGTCCCTTGATCCTTTGGGAAAGGTACTTTGTTTACTGAATGCCGTTGTTTACTTTCTGCTCGCCCTCTATATGCAGGGAAGATCAATGCAAAAGCCAGGCGCTTTTTATGGTTGGCTCTTGCTGGCGCAGGCCGGCATGATGGGCGTCTTTTTGGCTACCGATGGTTTGTTATTTTATTTCTGTTGGGAGCTAGCCCTGATCCCTATGTATTTCCTTAGTTCCATTTGGGGTGGTCCGCGCCGCATTGCCGTTACGTTCAAGTTTTTTATCTATACCTTCTTAGGTTCAATATTATTATTGGCCGGGCTGATCTATTTGCAATCCCTGACCCCAGAAAAGTCTTTTGCCCTCGATGCGATCTTAAAACTCAACCTTACCAACGCGCAACAGTCCTGGCTGCTCTGGTTGATCTTACCAGCCTTTGCGATAAAGCTTCCTCTTTTTCCCTTTCACACCTGGCAACCTGATGCTTACGAAGAGGCGCCTACGCCGGTAACCCTGGTATTAAGTGCCGTGATGGTCAAAATGGGAATACTCGGACTTCTTCGGTGGTTGCTGCCGATCTTACCAGTCGCTGCGTATCAGTGGGGTGATGTGATCATGGGATTAGCCGTAGGGGGAATCGTATATGCTTCGCTGATCGCATGGCGTCAAGACGATCTGAAACGACTGGTGGCGTATTCTTCTATCGCACACATTGGATTGATGGGGGCGGCTGCCTTCGCTGGTAACTTGGGTTCCTTACAAGGACTTTGCTTTCAATTATTCGCTCATGGTATCAACATTATGGGAATGTGGTTCTTGGTCGATCTGATTGAAAGAAATCTAGGTACCCGCAAGATCACTGCCCTGGGTGGACTAGCTCAACGTTCACCGGGCTTAACACTGTTCATGGTCATCATCGCCTTTGCCAACATCGCTTTGCCGCTGACCAATGGCTTTGTCGGTGAATTCTTAATGTTTACCGGGTTATTGGCTACCAAGTCAAATTATTATTGGGTCTTTACGGTAGTGGCTGGATCGGGAATTATCTTATCGGCCGTTTATATGTTAGGAATGATCCGCTCGGTTTTCTTTGGTGAAGGCCCTTCGCAACCCCTGCCACCCGTCAAACTATCGGTGCAGGAGCAATTGGTTTTGCTGATCATAGTGGGTCTCATTTTTGTCTTTGGTATTTTTCCACAGCCCTTACTCGATGTAACGGCATCGTATAGTGATAATCTATTCAAACAGATCGATATTAGTTATTTGTTCAAAAACTTCTAAGTCTCCAATATGAATGCTTTACTTGTTTCGGCTTTATGGGGAGTGATCATGATGTTCAGTGGGGTCGCGACCAAGCGAATGAACGTGGTGCGTTACGTGGCCATGGCTGGTGTCGCGATCTTGATAGGGCTCAATGTGGCCGAGATGAAGGGCTGGCATCTGCTATCGATCGATACCACCGGAATGCTTGGATTCGATCACTATTCTCTTTTGTTCAACTCGATTCTTTTGTTGGCCATATTTATTTATCTGCTGCTCAGCGGATCGGCCATGGAGCGGATCGGGGCCCACTGCGCCGATTACCTAGCGCTTTTATTCTTTATCATCTGTGGTCTGTTGATGGTAAGTGCCTTTGAGTCGTTGTTGATCTTGTTCCTAGGGATCGAGATCATTACGATCCCGCTTTATATTTTGACCGGAAGCGATAAGAAAAATTTAAAAAGTAATGAGGCTTCGTTAAAGTACTTTTTGCTCGGCGCTTTCTCTTCGGGGATCTTGCTGATGGGGATCGCCTTGATCTATGGTGCCCGCGGAAGTTTTGCCCTCTCGGGAGTAGCCGATACGATCCGTGTATCTAATTCGCTGATGCTTTCTGGAATGTTGCTGCTGCTCATCGCGATGTCCTTTAAGGTTTCTGCTGCTCCCTTTCATTTTTGGACACCCGATGTGTATGATGGAGCGCCTACTGTATTTACTTCGTTTATGGCGACCGTGGTCAAGGTTGCCGTATTTGCTGCTTTTGTGCGATTATTCGATCGCAGTTTTGCCTTACAGATCAATGCCTGGCAAGCATGGGTAGCGGTCCTGGCCGCGCTGACTCTCTTTATTGGCAACATTACTGCTGTCTTTCAGCAAAGTGTCAAGCGTATGCTTTCTTATTCGAGTATTGCGCAGGCTGGGTTTATGTTATTGGCTGTTTTTGCCATGAATACTACGGCCAAGGAAGGTTTATTGTTGTACGCTGCGACCTACTCGTTGGCCACGATCGGCATCTTTGCCGTCCTTATCCGCATGAAAGATTATTCTTTCGAGGCTTTCAATGGGTTGGCTAGCCGTTATCCTTGGGTAGCCGCGGCGTTGACCATCTTTTTTCTATCCTTGGCCGGTATCCCGCTAACCGGAGGTTTTCTGGCCAAGTTTTACATGATCAAGGCCGCCCTGGAACAAAGTGTATGGCTGGTTCTGTTTTCACTGGTAATGGCTGCCGTTAGTGTATTCTATTACTTTAGGGTGATACAGGCCATGTACTTTAAGCCGATCGGACAAACTGATCCCATCGCCTTCGATCCTGGCTTTACCCGCCTGTTGATCGGGGTGGCCGTTTTATTGGTCGTGTTGGGATTGTTTCCCCAGTTGTTGATCGGACAACTTTATTTTTGAGCCTCTTTTACCGTTCATCAAGCTTTTCTTTGAGAAGGGCCCATGCAATGGTACCTTTACAAGTAAATCATGAAGTTTACCGATATATTCTCACTGGCTTTTCGCACCATTCGGGGCAATCGGCTTCGCACCGGCTTGACCGTTTCGATCATTGCGTTCGGTATTATGGCCCTCATTGGCATCATCACGGCCATAGAGGCCATGAATCAAAAATTTACCGAAAGCTTCTCGAGCATGGGGGCTAGCGGTTTTACCATTCGCTACAAGGCCCGCAATATTCGATTTGGTGGTGGAGGTAATCAAAGCAATGACATGAAGCTCTCGCAAAAGGGCAAGAAAAAGGAGCGTGCCTCTAGTCTCGATAAAAAAATTACGCGTGATGAGGCCGAACTCTTTGTGTCGAAATTTAACTTTCCGTCCGTTAAAAGCATTGGTCTTTCTGGCGGGCGTAATTCTATCGTTTCCTACGAGAATCTGAAGACAAGTCCCAATGTGATGGTACAAGGAGGTGATGAAAATTTCTTGGCCCTCAATGGCTTTACGATCGAGACGGGTCGAAACCTGAGTCGCTCCGATGTGGAAACAGGCAGAAATGTTTGTTTATTGGGATTCGATGTTGCCAATAAATTATTTAAGCAAGGGTATCGTTCTGCCGTTAATAAGGTCGTCCGCATCAATTCCATACCCTATAGGGTACTGGGCGTGCTCGAGAGCAAGGGCTCTTCGTTCGGCTTCAGTCGCGATAACATGATCGTGACCTCTTATAATAACGTGAATCGTAATTTTAGCGGAACGGGTTCTTTTACCATTGCCATTCAGGCCTCTCAGATTCAGTGGGTACCTGCTGCTATGGGCGAGGCAGAGTCCTTATTCCGCTCGGTACGTCGCTTGCAGACTACAGAAGAGAGTAATTTTGTGATCGACCGAAGTGATAGCATTGCCGAAAAGGCGATGAATAGTATCGGTTTTCTGACAATATCGGCCACCGTGATCGGTCTGATCACCTTGATCGGGGCGGCAATAGGTCTGATGAATATCATGTTGGTCTCCGTTTCGGAGCGTACCCGTGAGGTAGGTCTTATTAAGGCGATTGGGGGCAAACGAAAAATGGTGAGTCGCCAATTTTTATTGGAGGCCATCATCATCAGT
>JBIIHS010000116.1:0-5414 GCA_044235515.1 Chitinophagaceae bacterium
AGAGTTCGGCTAAGCCTAAGTCGGTATGGAGGAGTCCATTGTAGTACTCAGGATTGCAGAGCAAGTCTAATCCAAGAGCCAAAAGTGGACAAGCAATGCAAACCATCCAAAGCCATTCAGTACGTAATCTACGTTTGGTAAGAATCCCAAAAGCGAATAATCCCAATAAAGGACCATAGGTGATTCCGGCAAATTTGAGAATGAACTGAATGATCGACTTGTCATCGACCCATTTGTATAGCAATACCATCAGCAAAAAAATGAGGGCAAAGCCCAAGTGTACAAGCAGTCTCTTGCGTCGCTTGTTTTTTTCGGTATCAGAACGCTTATTGAAATCGAGAATATCAATGCAAAAGCTGGCGGTAAGAGAGGTAATGGCCCCGTCCACACTAGGAAAGAGGGCAGAGATCAGTGCAATAATAAAAATGATACCGATCGTTCCTGAAAAAGCATCACTAAGGGCAATGGCCGGAAAGAGGTCGTCTCCTTTTGCAGTAAGACCCATATTAGCGGCATAGATGTACAGTACAGCACCCAGTAACAGGAACAGCGCATTCACTACCACCAAGATCGTACTCATGGACATGATGTTCTTTTGCGAATCACGAAGCGTTCTAACACTAATGTTCTTTTGCATCATTTCCTGATCAAGACCGGTCATGGTAATGGTAATGAACATGCCTCCCAATAACTGTTTCCAAAAGTAAAGGGGGCTATTTATATCCGTATTCAAGACCTGGGTATATCCCTTTGCACTCATCAGGTCCCAAGCACCCGACCAGCCCAGCCCCAGCGCCTTAACCAACACCACCAAACAGATAACAAGCCCCAATAACATACCCGAGGTTTGCAAGGTGTCCGTAAAGATGATGGTCTTTACGCCCCCCTCGGCCGTGTAAAGCAATATCATCAGCAAGATGACCAGGGCAGTCACGATAAATGGAATGCCGAGCTTATCAAGTATGAATAATTGCAGAATATTGATGACCAGATATAAACGGGCGGTAGCCCCTACTGTCCTGGATAAAATAAAAAAGAAAGCGCCAGCCCGATGAGCATTCCCGCCAAAACGAGTCTCCAGATAGGTGTAGATACTGGTCAAGTTCATGCGGTAGTATAACGGAAGTAGGACGAACGAAATGACCAGGTACCCTAACACATATCCTAAGACCAATTGAAAATAGTTGAAATTGATCGCGCCTACATTACCCGGTACGCTAACGAAGGTAACTCCCGACAAAGAAGTACCCACCATGCCAAATGCCACCAACATCCAATTACTATTACGATTACCGATAAAGAACGACTCATTATCGGCATTGCGAGATGTATACCAGGCCACGCCGAGCAACAGTAAAAAATAACCGATCACAAAGGAGAATAGTACAAGAGGTGACATAGGCGGCAATAATTAGAGATCCATGCAATAGGATCTAAGGAGGAGCTGATTGAATTTTGAAGTTAGACAAAAATAAGTTCCCTTTGCCAGATGCGGCATCCCACCTCTATTGAATCCCTTGCGGTTTTTTGCGGATCCAAGACTGGAACCAATCCGATCTTTAGAGCGGATGCTCTTACACTGGGCCATTGGATGGCTGATCACCACATTCGACTTATATATGGTGGTGGCAGCGCAGGCCTGATGGGCATTATCGCTGATGCGGTATTGGAGAAAGGCGGGCAAGTGACCGGTATCATCCCCTCGTTGCTGCTAGAATGGGAAGTGCAACACCGGGGGCTAACCGAACTGATCATTGCAGAGGACATGCACCAGCGAAAAAAAGAATTGTATAGTCGCTGTGAGGCTGCCCTGGTCTTACCCGGCGGATTCGGCACCTTGGATGAACTCTTTGAGATCATTACCTGGAATCAACTAACCATTCACGATAAACCCATCATTATTCTCAACAGTGATGGATTCTACGATGCTTTATTGCAACATATCGATTGTATGCGAAAAGAAGGGTTTCTCTATCAAGAGGCCCTTGATAAAATTAGCGTGATTCAAAAAGTAGAGGAGTTAGGCGATTACCTATAAGATCTACTCCGAAGGCCATTCTCCTGAAAAAGCGGAATCTGAATTCCCCCTCTGAACACAGGGACGGAACGACCATAGGCATCCGTATAGGGAGAATATAAGTTACCCGATACGTCAAAGAGGATCGAAAGATAATAGAACGGCACACCTCCCTTACCCCAACGATTGCTAGTATAGCCCCCTCCTACCAGTACGCTTCCCGCATCGATACTGCGCACCTCCGGAGGTCCTAGTATCGGAATACTTCGCTGTCGTATAAAATTATGTTCGAGCTGTCCTTGCAAAAAAATACTGCGTAACGGATAGAGCCGCAGCCAGCCACCACCGCCATAAACTGATTGACGAAGCTTATTATTGAAGATCCCATTGTAATCGCGGATGGAGTTGTACGTATAATTTACCTGAAGGGCCAGGTCTACATAATCGGTGAGACTATACCCTAATACCGGGTTACCACCGATCAGAAAGGTATTATTGAAAACCCCAAAAGATACCGAGCCGCCAGTAAATAAATTTTTTTTCCAATCTCCGGGCTCCTTATCACGCTGGGCTGCTACGGAAGAATAAAGAAAAAAACAAGCCGCGGTCAATACGGAGAGCACCAGCACTTTTCTAAAATAAGATCGGCTTAATAAAGTAAAGCTCATGGGAAATTATTTAAAATATCTTATCAGCGTTCAATATGCCATTGGGATCGAATGCGCGTTTGATATCACGCATGAGTCGCAACGATGTTTCTTCGAATACAATGGGCATGAAGCTTTTTTGAATCAGTCCAATACCATGCTCGGCACTAATGGTTCCCCCTAGGCGATGCACCAGCTTGAATAGTTCAGCGATGATCTCTTGCATTGGACCATGTCCATAGCTATTGGGAACACCCTCTTTTCGAATTCGAATATGCAAATTGCCATCACCGGCATGCCCATAGCAGATCACATCGAATCCGTGCGTCTTACCCATGGCCTTAACTCCCTTTATGAGGGCGGGTAACTCGGCACGGGGCACCACGGTATCCTCCTCGATAGTATAGCCAACCAGTTTGGCGGCTTCTGCCGCGCGGCGACGCAACTTCCAGAGTTGATCTTTTTGACTGGCATCTTCTGCAAAGTAGATCTCACCTATATCGAATTGAGTCAACAGATTTCCGATCGCCTCCATTTCTCCCATTAATACGTCCATATTGTTGCCATCTACCTCAATGATCAGGTGGGCAGCCGTATCATCGGTGATCGGAACAGCGGCCGTTCCCACCAACTCGCTCACGATCTTGAGCGCATCGATCTCCATTAACTCTAGTGCACTAGGTGTAAACCCGGCCCTGAAAATGGCACTTACCGCCTCGCCGGCCTCTTCTAATTTTCTAAAGGGCACCAACATCAGCAGTTCTTGTGTGGGTAAGGGTATCAATTTAAGAACGATCTTGGTCACAATTCCCAGAGTGCCTTCGCTCCCAACGACCAATTGCGTCAGGTTATACCCTGTTACATTCTTGAGTACATTTGAACCGGTCCAGATGATCTCTCCGGTAGGCAGTACCAGCTCGAGATTAAGCACATAATCTTTGACCACCCCATACTTGACCGCCTTGGGGCCACCGCTATTCTCCGCAATATTTCCACCGATAAAGCAAGAGCCTCGGCTACTGGGATCGGGTGGGTAAAATAATTTTTTCTCCTTTACTGCTTGCTGAAGCACCTCCGTGATAACACCCGGCTCGGTAGTAACTTGAAGATTACGTTCATCGATCGACAGTATGTTATTCATGCGCTCGGTACTGAGCAATACTCCTCCCAAATGCGGAAGGGCCCCACCACTAAGTCCCGTGCCGGCTCCACGCGGCGTAACCGGGATCAGATCGGCATTACAAATCGTCAAAATAGCACTGATCTCTTGGGCTGTACGCGGTTTGATGACGACCTCGGGCAAAAAATGCAGGTTTTCCGTTTCGTCATGGGCATAATGATCGAGGGTCTCCTTATCGACATAAACATATTCGGCTCCAACGATCGCTTTAAAACGATCGATGTGCGAAGCCAGCAGGGTACCTTTTTTTGACATGCAAGATCAGGTTAGGGTCCAAAAATCGGCATAAAAAGGCAACTGAAAAAGACTAATACCGAAAAGAAGGACACATAGATTCCCTTCGGTTGCCCCGGTAGGGATCGGTTATTCCTTGTTTGACCAGCGAAAACTCTAAGGCACCTCTCCGGTTGTTGAAATTCTTAAGCGAAGACATCGTTGCGTCGTAGCTCAATTGCAGTACCATGTCTTTGAATCCAAGACCGACCATCGGGATCAGCGATTCGTTATATCGATAATAGAGCCCACCGGACAATACATACTCTCCATCGCCGGAGAGGTTGTAGTCCGCATTGATTCCTCCTACCCACTCCGAGGCTGCGGCCTGTATAGAAAAATAGAGGTGCGGACTGACAATAACTTGGTCATTGAGTTTAAAGCTGGCATTGAAAAAACCATTGTAGCGAACTGGGATCCGATTATCGATTCCATCGATACTTGCAAAAAAACTTTCTTGCGGTCTGTTCAGATGCATGGCGGAGAAACCCAAATTAAAAAAGGTGGCGTCCGACGGAAAATAGGCATAATTGAGGCCCACCTGCAAATCAACGTAATTAATGTTATTGGCTGCGAGTATGGGCGCTAGATTCGATTGATGACCATCAAAGAACTGCCCGTTCCATTGTGCTGGAAAGGTGAGCCCCGACGTGTTGATATTTTTATTGGCCCAACCCACGTTAAAGCCAAGACCGAGCAAACTCCCGTTTCCGATCATTTGATGATACGCCAAAGAGCCGTACACTTTGGTAGAGGTAAGCGCACTGGTTCCGGCTACATCGCGAAGCAATAGACCGCCTACTCCGAGCCAACCGGTTTGCTCGCTATTTTGTAAGAGTTGTGCATCGCCAAAGACACTCATGGTCTTGTAAGGAAAGGCTGTGACCGAAGCCCATTGACTGCGATAGTTGATTCCGAGACGATAATCTCCATCGGGGATAAAACCCGTGTGAGCAGGGTTGACCAATAAAGGGGTTTGGGTAAACTGAGAAAAATGCAGGTCTTGAGCCGATAGCCGCTGCAAGATGCTACACGCAACAATCAAAAAAATGACTATGATACGACCGTACTGCATGTCTTTATCGAATAAGCGTGATATCTCCTTTTTTGATCAGGGTCTTTCCATCGAAAAATTCAACGGATAAGGTATAAATATAAACATCCATTGGCTGCAGTACCCCTTGATAGGTGCCATTCCAACCCTGCTCTAGGTCAATGGACTCAAATACTTTTTGACCCCAACGATTCCATATTTCCAGTTTCATCTTGCTAATACCAAATCCCCTGACTTTAAGTA
>JBIIHS010000117.1:0-5407 GCA_044235515.1 Chitinophagaceae bacterium
ATGGGCCCAAGTGCGAAAAGGGCTGCTGCGCTAAATCTTAAGCTTACCCATGATCAAAAAATTAAGTTTACTGCTGCTCCTGTTATGGGGGCAGCAGTTCTGCTTTGCCCAATTTAGCCGGGCAAGTTTGCAGGCTACGGGCTTAACCTGTGCTCTTTGCAGTAAGGCTATTCACCAGGCACTAGAGAAAATACCATTCGTGCAAAAAGTGAGTGCTCAACTGAAAGATTCAGGCTTTGAGATTACCATCAAGCCTGACTCAACAGTCGATCCCGCGCAAATTAGGACGGCCGTAGAAGAGGCTGGTTTTTTTGTCGGCGCCCTTTATTTGACCTTGGATGAAAGCGCTGTTCCTCTTGACCCTGGCGTACCCGTTAGAAGGGGGGGGCTTTATTTTGAGGCCTTGTTATCGGGTAAAAATGTGCGCAATAGGACCTACCAGGTACTTAATGAACATTTTTTAACAGAAAAAGCTTATTCGAAATTACTGGCAAGTCCCTTAGGGGATAAACTAAGGCAACAACCTGCTGCCATAGAGGGGCTACCGGTTTTTTATCTCAAAAGCAGTGAAAAATGAGGAGTAGAAATACATTGTTCCTTCGATTTGGGATGTGGTTTGGGATCAGAGTTGGGATTTTCTTTCTCATCATTTTTGCAGGTGAGCAAGCTATCGCCCAACCCCAATTTCAGCAACCGGCCCCCGCCTTGGTGCTGCCCGATAAAAAAGGACAGCCCATCGACTTGCAATCGTATCGAAATCAATACGTGTTGGTCGATTTTTGGGCTTCTTGGTGTCCGCCTTGCCGCGTTTTTAACAAGACCCTTGTCAAATTATACGATCGCTATCATCCCCTGGGATTTGAAATACTAAGTGTATCGCTCGATGAAAATAAACAGTCCTGGTCAAAAGCTATACGAGCCGATCGGCTAAGCTGGAGGCAAGTTATAGACACGGCTGCCTGGAATTCTGTGGTAGCTAAAAATTGGGATGTGCTTGGTGTTCCCAATAGTTTTTTGATCGATCCCGAAGGAAATATCATCGCTCGCAATCTGCATGGTGTCGAGTTGGAAAAAAAAGTACAGGAGCTCTATAAAAAATAACAGTCTTGAGAAAGCTGATACTATTCGCCTCGCTATGGGTGGCAGGAACCCTTTCATTGGCTGCACAAGAGCTATATGTTTTTACGGAGCCTGCCTCGGTAATGCCGGCGCGTTCGCTGACCCTTCGCAACAGGATCCATATGATGGGCTCCAATGCGATGTACGATCGATTTACCTTTCGTAACAGTATGCAACTGGTTGCTGGGATCACGCGTCGCTGGACTTTTAGGGCAGGAGGCAGTTGGGGAAATATGCAAACCTATGCTGTGCGACCCGAATCCTTCAATATCTATTCGCGCTATCGACTACTCTCGAGCGATGAGGTTCACCGTCATTTTAGAGTAGCGGCCTACATAGACGGATCCTATACGGCTGCCCCTTTTCGCCACGACGAAGTAAGTTTAATGGGAGATAAGTCGGGCATAGAAGCAGGTCTTATTGCCACTCGCTTGCAACATAAACTGGCCCTGTCGCTCACAGCCTCCCATACGCAGGTGCTGCACCAAACCAGAAAAAACGCATCGTTGGTTGATCCGTCGCGCACCTTTCAGACCCTGCAGGTTAGTGTATCGGGAGGGTATCTTTTATTTCCGCGGGAATACAAAGATTATGATCAAACCAATTTAAACTTATATGCCGAGTTGCTTTCGCAGCGATCGATCGACAACAAGCGATACTATTACGATCTGGCGCCGGCCTTACAATTCATTTTTTCGAGTCGCACCAAATTGAATCTGGGATATCGCTTTCAGCTGGCTGGTACCATGGATAGAATGGCCACGCAAAGTTGGTTATTGACCTTGGAATCTACCTGGCTTGGTTATTTTAGGAAAAGAAGTTAGCGATTAGTAAAGGCGGCTAAACGAAAGGAAATGCCGAGCGCTACATAATTATCGATCGCTTGCTCTGAAAGTCCTGTCCCCGCAGAAATATCTAGTTTAAGATCATCACTTACGTAATAAGCCACTCCGCCGTCCACGGCATGGGCAGGCTTCTCTCCCCGTACTATGCTACCAAAGGCCTCGGCATATACATACCATCTTTTTCCCAGCTCGATGCCCGGGGCAATGGTATAGATCCAGGTAGCCTGGTTGGAGAAACCGTTCCATTCCGCTCCGAGATTATATCCCAAAGAGGTTTGCTCTCCGAAAGTATGTTGCATGGTAAAGCGAAAATTGGGTGACCATCTTGGGGTTCGAAACAATTTGGACCCCAGCGAAGGAATACCTGCATGAAAGATCAATGAGGTGGCAGGGAGTAAGTTTTTCTCTTCACAGATAGCGATCTTGCCGCCTATTTGTACGGGTAGCAATCCACTTTCCGTCTGGGGAAAGGAGGGGCTAAGCAGTAAGGGTTTGATCGAGTTGAGTTCGGTGATCAAACGCAGCTCGAATTTTTCATGTAACCCCGCCTTCCAAAGGGCCGTGGGATGTACAAAGACCGTTGCTCCCAAAAATTGCTCCTTATTGAATCCGATCTCTCCTTGTATATATCCCTTTTTGGTAATGTACACCGCTTCAGTTTGATCGGGTCGATCTGTCTCCATGCGGCCACTTTGTTGTGCCATAGCAGAAAAGCTGATCAAGGTCAGGGCGCTGAGCCAAAAAAAAGATCGTATTTTTAATAGAGGGGTTGCCACTTTATATTTTTATCATCTCAAATATAAGTCTTAGTCCCACAATGAGTATTGATCTTGTTCATTCTTTATGTATAAATACTATGCAAACTGATCGTAGAAAATTTTTAAAGAGTACGGCCGCTTTGCTGGCTATTTCAAGTTGGTCTGCTGCTAACAGGGGTCATCAGCTGTATCCTGGATTACCGCCCATCAATTACCAGCAGCAGCCCTTGCCCTACTCGTATGGAGCATTGGAGCCTGCCATCGATGCCATGACGATGGAGATACACTACTCCAAGCATGCTGCGGGCTATGCAAAAAACTTGAGGGATGCCTGTGAGGCAGAAAAAGTAAATACGCAAACCCTGCCGTTGGTATCATTACTGTCTCAACTATCAGGTTATTCCGAAAAGATGCGCAATAATGCAGGGGGACATTATAATCATGAGTTCTTTTGGCAAAGCTTACACTCGCCACAATCAGCGATCGCCCATCAGCCCACCGGACCACTCGCCGATGCTATTGAAAGGAAATTTTCTTCATTCGATCAATTCAAGTTGCAATTCACCGAGGTGGCCAAATCGAGGTTCGGAAGTGGTTGGGCTTGGTTGATCAAAGCAAAGGACGGCTCCTTGCAAATCGGGTCTACCCCCAATCAAGACAATCCTCTTATGAACATGGGTTCGCTGCAGGGAGTTCCACTTCTTGGACTCGATGTATGGGAGCATGCTTATTATCTGCGTTATCAGAATCGACGGGCCGATTACATTACCGCATGGTGGACGTTGGTCAACTGGCCCATTGTCGAGCAGCGCTATCAGCAGTAAGCTAATCTAACGATTAGTTCTCTTGCAGGTAAGAAGAAACGGGCTCGCAGGTGCAGACCAGGTTTCTGTCTCCATGGGTGTTATTGACCCTTGATACGGATGGCCAGAATTTATTGTGCGTTACGTAATAGAGAGGATAAGCTGCTTCTTGCCTGCTGTATGAATGAGGCCATTGGTCGGCCATCACCGTTTGTTGTGTGTGCGGCGCATTCTTTAGCGGGTTATCTTTTTTATCGGCTTTTCCCTCTTCGATAGCGCGTATCTCATTTCTGATCGAGATCAGCGCATCACAAAAACGATCCAGCTCAGCTTTGTCTTCGCTCTCGGTTGGTTCGATCATGATGGTGCCGGCCACAGGAAAACTCATCGTGGGAGCATGAAAGCCATAATCTATTAATCGTTTGGCCACATCTTCGGCTTCGATCTCGGCTGTCTTTTTGAATGGACGAAGATCAACAATAAACTCATGCGCACATTGTCCACTTTGATTGGTGTATAGAATATCGTAGTGCGATTCGAGTCGGGCACGCATGTAATTCGCGTTAAGAATGGCATATTCGGTCGCAGACTTTAATCCGGTAGGACCCAGCATGCGGATATAGCCATAGGAGATGAGTAAGATGGAAGCCGATCCATAAGGAGCCGCCGAAACGGCCGAGGAGGTGCCCAAGTTCGTATGTCCGGGAAGAAAGGGTGCCAAATGTGCTTTTACGCAGATCGGTCCCATGCCGGGTCCGCCTCCTCCATGAGGAATGGCAAAGGTTTTATGAAGATTCAGGTGGCAGACATCGGCACCGATCAGCCCGGGGGCTGTAAGCCCCACCTGGGCATTCATATTGGCTCCGTCCATGTACACCTGCCCCCCGTGTTGGTGAATTATGCTCGTGATGTCTTTGACGGTCTCTTCATAAACCCCGTAGGTGCTTGGATAGGTGATCATGATACCAGACAATTCCTTACTGTATTGGTTAGCCTTAGCCAGGAGATCATCCATATCGATATAGCCATTGTCAAGGGCCTTTACGACCACTACTTTCATGCCGGCCATTACGGCCGAGGCTGGGTTTGTGCCATGGGCGGAGATCGGTATCAACATAACATTGCGATGCGGTTCGCCGTTGGCTTCATGATATGCGCGTATGGTAAGCAGACCGGCATATTCTCCCTGTGCACCGCTATTCGGTTGCATGCTGCAAGCATCAAAAGCCGTAATGTCACATAGGTATTTGCTCAACTCATCGATCACATATTGATATCCCTTTGTTTGCGAAGCCGGTGCAAAGGGATGAATATGGCTCCATCCAGGCCAGCTCAGCGGCATCATTTCGGTGGCGGCATTCAACTTCATCGTGCAGCTGCCCAGAGAGATCATCGAAGTATTCAGGGAAAGATCGCGATTTTCGAGTTGTTTGATGTAGCGCATCATCTGGCTTTCGCTGCGGTGCGTATTAAAGACCGGATGCGTCAGGTATGTGCTGTTGCGGAGTAAATCTGGCTGGATCGATCCGCAGGCATCTTTCTCTTCCAATGTGTTCAGCGGATTCATCGATGCGCTAAAGCAATCGGCGATCTGCTCTACCGTTATGGCATCGGTCGTTTCGTCGAGTGTTATACCAATATGGTGAGCATCGAGATAGCGGAAATTGAATTGTAGCTTTTCAGCCTTTTTGAGGAAAGGTTCACTCGCCTCCACCGAAACGACGATGGTATCAAAATAGGAATCGGCTTTTAGTTCATAGCCTTTCGCTTGAAGCGCCAACGCCAGCGTCCGGGTAAAGCCAGCAATACGCAGGGCAATCCGCTTGAGTCCATCCGGACCATGATAGACTGCATACATAGCCGCCATGTTGGCTAATAGGGC
>JBIIHS010000118.1:0-5402 GCA_044235515.1 Chitinophagaceae bacterium
CACTGGGTACACCGGATTTTCAATTGAACCTATCTCGCTTACACCCATTTCCACAGGTTTCCATGCGTTTTATTCAGCAGCAAGAACAACTCTCGGCCCCCGCTCATCAAACCATCATCATAGATGCACTCTATGGCTTGGGACTTAACCGAGGCCTCGAGGGACTCAGTGCCACTGTTGTGGAGACCATAAATGCAGCTGGTTCGATCTGTATTTCGATCGATCTGCCCAGCGGTCTTTTTTGTGATCGCTCCTCCGTGGGCTTTCCGGTTGTAAAAGCACACTATACCCTTTGTTTGCAGGCCTACAAACTGGCCATGATGATGCCCGAAAACAATAGCTATCTGGGGCAAGTACAATTACTGAATATCGGACTGCATCCCGGTTTTTATCTTCATACTGAATCGGCTTTTCAGCTACAACTTTTGGATGATATCAAGCCCTTGGTTCCTAAACGAAACAAAGCGGCTCACAAAGGGAATTTTGGCCATGCCTTAATGTTATGCGGTGAACTTGGAAAAATGGGTGCTGCCGTGTTGGCCGCCAAAGGGGCCCTTCGATCAGGACTAGGATTACTTACTTGCCAGGTTCCCGGTGCGGGAAACCTGATCTTGCAAACTTCCGTACCGGAATCGATGTGCCTGGTAGATCCGCAATCCGATCGCATCAGTCAATTACCAGAAGACCTTTTGCGTTTTAATGCAATTGGAATGGGCCCGGGCGTGGGAACCCATCCTGATACCCTTTCTGTTGTTGAGAAATTATTATCACAATATCCTTATCCGCTGGTGCTCGATGCTGATGCGTTAAACTTATTGGCTAGTCGAACAGATTTATTAAAAAACATTCCTGCCAATAGTGTGCTTACCCCCCATCCTAAAGAGTTTGCTCGCTTGTTCGGCGAAAGTGCAAACGATTTTGACAGGATGCAAAAAGCCATTGAAAAAGCAAAAGAATTTCGAATTTTTATTGTCTTAAAGGGGCAACACACCCTTATTGCTTGTCCGGATGGGGCGGTCTACTTTAATGGAAGTGGTAATCCGGGCATGGCGACTGGTGGTATGGGCGATGTACTGACCGGACTATTAACGGGACTGCTGGCTCAACCTATTCCCCCCTTGCAGGCTATCCGTTTGGGGGTCTATTTACATGGACTGGCTGGCAATTTGGCGGCCCACGCTATTTCGGAGCCAGCCCTGCTTCCCAGCGACTTGCTGAACTACGTAGGAGCTGCCTGGCTATCGCTTGAATAATAGGTGCTGACCCCCTATCTTTGCCGCCCATATGCCCCCCCTATTTTAAGGGGCTCACCGGGCTAAAACTGAACTGCAGAAACAATGAATATGGACAATCTTATTTACCTAGTTCCCCTGACCGGGCTAATCGGACTTATTTACACGTTTATTAAGTTTCAATGGGTTGCCAGGCAAGATGCCGGTACCGACCGCATGAAGGAGATCAGTAACTACATAGCGGAAGGGGCGATGGCCTTTTTAAGGGCCGAGTGGAGGATTCTAACCTACTTTGTAGTCATCGTCGGGTTGCTATTGGCCGTTATGGCAAATTCCAATCAAAATTCGCATTGGAGCATAGCCATTGCCTTTGTGATCGGTGCTGTTATGAGTGCTACAGCCGGGTATATCGGAATGAAAGCCGCCACCAAGGCCAATGTGCGTACGGCACAAGCCGCCAGAACCAGTCTGAGTAAGGCATTGAATGTTTCCTTTACCGGTGGCGCCGTGATGGGTGTAGGGGTAGCCGGACTGGCCGTGCTGGGGCTGGGAGGACTCTATATAATTTTAAAACAAGTATTTGCTCCCGATGTGGCCGTTGGATCTGAGGAGATGATCAAGACCATCGAAGTACTGACAGGTTTTTCGCTGGGTGCAGAATCTATCGCTCTTTTTGCCCGTGTGGGCGGAGGCATCTATACCAAAGCTGCTGATGTCGGCGCTGACCTGGTCGGAAAAGTAGAAGCAGGAATTCCCGAAGATGATCCTCGTAATCCCGCGACCATTGCAGATAATGTGGGAGACAATGTGGGTGATGTGGCCGGAATGGGCGCTGATCTTTTTGGTTCATATGTAGCCACCGTGTTAGCTACGATCGTGCTTGGTCAGCAGACGGTCATCAAAGGAGCTGATGTCTTAAATGGTTTCTCTCCTATTGTGTTACCAATGATGATCGCTGGAGTTGGCATTCTATTTTCCATTATAGGAACCTTCTTCGTCCGTATTAGTGATAATGTAGGCATCAATACCGACAATGTTCAAAAAGCATTGAACATGGGAAACTGGGGCTCTATCATTTTAACGGCCATTGCCTCCATTTTTCTGGTGAAATACTTGTTGCCGCAGGAAAGTTTTTACTTGATCCGCGACTATGTAGATCAAGATGTAAATAAGGGAATAAAAGAAGGTGCTGTAGCCATTAGTCAAAATGGTGTCATAGGCGCCATTGTAGTCGGACTGGCCGTTGGTGCTCTTATGAGCATTATCACCGAGTATTATACTGCCATGGGTAAACGCCCGGTGCTCTCTATTATCCGCCAATCTTCAACCGGTCATGCCACGAACGTAATCGGTGGTTTAGCGATCGGAATGGAATCGACCTTCTTGCCGATCTTGGTTTTAGCTGGTGGTATCTGGGGTTCTTACGTCTGTGCCGGTCTATATGGTGTGGCCATCGCTGCTGCCGGTATGATGGCGACTACGGCCATGCAATTGGCCATTGATGCCTTTGGTCCTATCGCCGATAATGCAGGGGGTATCGCTGAAATGAGCGAGTTACCAGCTGATGTTCGTGAAAAAACTGATGTGCTCGATGCCGTAGGGAATACAACAGCGGCTACCGGAAAAGGATTCGCAATTGCTTCCGCTGCCTTGACCGCCTTGGCTCTCTTTGCGGCTTTCGTAGGTGTAGCTGAAATCGATGGTATCAATATTTATAAAGCCAATGTATTAGCTTCTCTTTTTGTGGGAGCGATGATCCCTTTCATTTTCTCTTCTTTAGCTATTCGTGCCGTTGGACAAGCGGCCATGGCCATGGTAGAAGAAGTGCGTCGTCAATTCAAGACCATACCTGGTATCATGGAGGGAACAGGAAAGCCAGAATATGATAAATGTGTGGCAATTTCTACACAAGCTTCTATCAAGAAAATGATGGTACCTGGGGCTATCGCCATCGTTTCACCTCTTATTATTGGATTTATGCCCGGATTGGGTGCCGAAGCCTTGGGTGGATTTTTAGCAGGAGCCACCGTTAGTGGTGTGTTGATGGGTATGTTCCAAAATAATGCCGGCGGTGCTTGGGACAATGCGAAAAAGTCTTTTGAAAAAGGCGTAGAGATCAATGGCGAAATGTATTACAAGAAGTCGGAGCCGCATAAAGCATCTGTAACAGGAGACACAGTGGGAGATCCATTTAAAGATACTTCTGGCCCTTCCATGAACATTCTTATCAAATTGATGTCGATTGTTTCATTGGTGATCGCACCCACCTTGGCTCAACTCAGTCATGAGAAAGAGTCAACGCCTCCTCCACCCCCTCCTCCACCCGTTTCGCAGCCAGGGGGGAAATTAAATACATATCCTGGTCATTATTATCACTGGCAAGAAAATGTCAGTACCGATAAGACCAAAAATTGCTAATCATAACCATTACAAGAGTCCTGCTGTTTCTACAGCGGGGCTTTTTTTTATCTTTTTTTTACGAACCTGTTCGTAGTTTTATAGAGACCATATAGAAGAACCGCTGACAAAAAAGAAGAAATCATACGCAAACTTCCCAGCACTCGAAAACTAATTGAATATGCAAAGCAACACACCGAAACCAACCGAAGGGGAACTCGAAATACTCAGCCTTTTATGGGAGATGGAAAAAGCCAGCGTAAAGGATGTTCATCAAAAATTATCTGCATATAAACAAACGGGTTATACTACCACCCTTAAGTTATTACAACTCATGTTCGACAAAGGAATGGTATCGCGGACAGAAAGTGGTCGAAAGCATATATACAAGCCTGCGATCGATCGTATGGCCCTGCGCGAACAAAAGATCAATCACCTGATAGGACATTTATTTGATGGATCGCCCGCACAACTGGCCCTACAAGCCTTACAAAGTTCGTATTATCGGTCTACTGATAAAGAGATCGCGGCGTTAAAAGCGTGGGTAGAAAGTCTTAAGTAATAGCAGCTCGCTTTATCAATAACAGCGCGGGCATGCCTCACTGTATTTATTTCCTAGTAAGAAACCAATGACCAATTCGTGAGTTCCGCTATTGAAATCGCGTAAGATATTAGTGTTGAACGATTTTTCGAATGCATAACTAAGCGTTACGGTATTACTCACATTCAACCCCAGCATTCCGGCAAAACCATCACGAAAGCGATAGCTACCCCCCAACCAAAGATCATCGCGGTACTGTACCTTGATATTACCCTCGGGTTGAATACCCATCGCCGTGCTGGCGCTTCCCTGAATGTATTTTGTCATGATCGAAGGAGTAACATTAAAGTCTTCTCCGACCATAAAGCGATAGCCTGCTGTCAAAAATAGATGAGGGATAAGCTTGCTCTTCGTTAAGATCGAAGGATTATCATCCACAAAACTGAGGGTTTGCGGAATCACATTCTGTGCCGCCAATCCCACAAAATAGTTTCTTGAATAGAGCCAAAGCCCGGCTGCCATTTGAGGTCTGAGCTTTCGAAGTTCGCCGGTGGTGACCGAACCAAAGGCAGGATCGCTTGGATCACCAAAACCAGAGAAATCATGACGGGTCCTGTCAATGCGCACAGTCGTAACACCCGCCGATAAACCCGCCGATAAGTTCGTAGTGGGGTTTAATCCAATATGATAAGCATAACTGGCACTAGCCGACAAGAAATTAAAACTGCCGGTCTGATCGTTTATCACACTAATGCCAGCCCCGTGATGCGGATCGGCCGCGGTATAATTTTCCCAATAAGATCTTCCCCGCGGATTGTTACCCGGTACGGCAAAAGAGGTGGAAGAGGTACGGTAATCTTTTTTTCCAATGGGCGCATGCAGGGTCAAATAGGTAGAGCGTGGAGCCCCGGTAAGGCCGACCCATTGATCTCTGCCAGCAATTTTCAGATCTCCATAGTTATCGATCCCGGCAATAGCCGGATTGATGATAAAGGGATTGATCACATACTGCGTGTAATGTGGACGTTGCTGTCCATGGAGCGACAAGCTACTGTGGAAGAGCCAAAAGGCTACCGACAACAGCAAGAATACTCTATTTGCAAAAGCGCTCTTCATGCATTAACGTATAATATCGACATAACCAGCTTTTCGCTTTCGTCCATTCTTTGGATCAATAACATAATAATAGGTGCCCACCGGTACATCCTTTCCTTTAACCTTACCATCCCAGG
>JBIIHS010000119.1:0-5304 GCA_044235515.1 Chitinophagaceae bacterium
GTGCCGGGTGTATTGTCTGCGATCAATTCAGCACTCTCAAGTAATAATATAAATATCATTGGTCAATATTTGAAAACCAACGATTTAATAGGGTACGTTATCTTGGATATCGATCATAAACTGTCTGCAAAGGCGCTGAGCATATTACGGGATCTGCCTGGATCGATTAGAGTTCGGATGCTTTACTAGTTTGGTTCTTCCTATAATTTATATTATGTTAAGTAGAGTATACGAAAGAAAAGCCACCCACTATCGGATGGCTTTAGTATCTAGTTTTTAATGGAGTCGTATCGATCGTTCCATTTCTTCTCCTCTGCGGCCCACTTGGCTTGTTCGGCCGGATTTTTAGCCTTTCCTGCCATGGCCTTCTTGAACGCAAAGATATCAGCGAGATAACTGGCCGCCTTTTTATATTGCTGCTTATCGCGGGTATCTAACTCGCCTTTTGCCGCTAAAATAGCTACAGCGGCTTCATAAGGCTCTCTAGCTCCTTCTAAGGTTTCCCCATATTGCTTGTCCAGGGCATCTCTTCTGGCAATATCCTCTTTGGAGGCCATCGTTCCGGGCTTGGTTCTGGCCTTCATGTCCTGGGCATGCTGATCTCTCTGCTCACTCACCACCGCTGCCTTGTTGATAAAATGATCACCGATATATAAATATGGGATCTCGTAACCCGCTCTGGCTTTGGCTGCCCGCGTAAACGCATTTATCATTTTCTTTTCCAACTCTGCATAATTCGCAGGCAAAACGACTTCTTGTTCTCTTGGATCAAGCGTATCGTAAAGAATTTCACCCAGAACCTGATTGGCCTTGAAATTATCCGGATCGGTGGCCAAGAGTTCATCGATGGCCTTTAGCTTTTCTTCGAAGCTATTGGCCAGTCCTACGGCAAAATCTACCTTATCGTAATCAAAATAATCGCTGTTGGGAAAAACCTCTTTTCCAAGGGCCTTGTATCGTTCAAAGGCCTCCATATCTTTTTTACCAAAAGAATACGTGATCAAATAACGATAAACACCTTCAAATCCTTCCCCTCCCACTTTGGCGTTGGCCAGTTTTTGATAATAGTTCAATGCGTCTTCCTTGAACCCACCGGCCTCGGCGGTAATTCCGGCCAAGATCAAGACGTTCGTATCAAGGGGCGATGTCAACAGTTTTAATTTGATGAGGATATCAGAATAATTGATGGCCTTCTTGAGTTTAGTAAGGGCATCATTCCAATTTTTCTTACTGTAATCATTGTAACCCGCTGTATAAAAATTGGAGTAAAGATTAACGGCTCCATTTTGGTACATGGACTCGCTTAACAGGGCCATACTCGGATCCATTTCTTTGAATTTGGAAAAGGCCGCATCGGCGTCCCCGATCAGCTGGTCGGCTTCGGGCGTTCCTTTCTTTGCATCCGTATTGGCTAGTGTCGAATAAATGGTTGATTTTAAGATAAACGCTTCGGGCTTGGTAGTATACTTCGCATTTCCAAACGCTTTATCTATGTCGGTTTTTGCCTTATCGATCTGGTTGAGCATCACCAGGGTCTTGACAGGATCGTAATTCTGCGCAATCGCGGTGATCGCAGAAAAAAGGGCAGCAAGCAATAAAATATGGGTTTTCATGTTTCTGGGTTGAAGTTTGTACTAGTTAAGTTACTCTTTTTTTACTCGTCCTATTCGGGCGTTTGATCGGCGCTTTCCTGCAAGGGAGCTTCTCCACCTTCCGTTGATGGTGGGATCTCCTCTACCGAATCTTCGGGTTGTTGATCGTCCAAATTGGTGATGGCGGCTATATCATCTCCCTCATCGATCTTGATCAGCTTTACACCCTGGGTAGCCCTGCCTTGTTCACTGATACCGCTAACAGGCATACGGATGGTAACCCCACTCTTACACGTGATCATGATATCTTCGGAAGGTGCTACATCCAGTATGCCAACGAGTGATCCGGTCTTTTCGGTGACATTGATCGTCTTGACGCCCTTACCACCCCGGTTGGTAAAGCGATATTCATCAACAGCAGTACGTTTACCATACCCCTTTTCGCTAACCACTAACACGGTGCGTTGAATTTCGTCGCCCGGATGGACGCAGATCATTCCCACCACTTCGTCATCCTGCTCATCTACTTCGATACCCGCTACCCCAATAGCTCCCCTACCAGTGGCGCGAACTTTTTCTTCGGAGAAACGAATGGCCCTTCCACTTTTTACGGCCATCATGATCTCGCTGTTACCGTTGGTTAACCGAGCCATTAGTAATTCATCTCCTTCGACGATCGTTATCGCGTTGACGCCGGTTTGACGAGGACGGCTAAAATCTTCGAGGGCCGTCTTTTTGATAATGCCTTTTTTAGTGCAAAGCACAATATTATGCGCATTCACGAAGTCTTCGTCCTTCAGGTCCTTTACATCAAGAATAGCGCGAACCTTATCGTCGGGTGGCAGCTGCATCAAATTCTGGATAGCCCTTCCTTTCGAGGTTTTCTCTCCTTCGGGGATCTCATATACATTGAGCCAGTACACCCTACCTTTTTCGGTAAAGAAAAGCATCGTATGATGGGTTGAGGCCACGAACAAATGCTCGATATAATCCTCGTCCCTGGTCTTACCTCCGATAACGCCACGCCCCCCACGGCGCTGAGAGCGATACTCATCGGCAGGAGTTCTTTTAATATAGCCCAAATGAGAAATCGTGATCACGACGTCCTCTTCTTTGATAAGGTCTTTGATCTTTACCTCATCGTCCAAGTAGGTGATCTCCGTTTTTCTTGCATCACCGTATTTTGTCTTGATCTCTGTCAATTCATTTTTGATGACCTCAAAACGTTTAGACTCGTTAGCCAATAAATCTTGCAGCGAGGCGATCAAGGTCATTAACTCATCGAACTCTTCTCGGATCTTGTCGCGCTCCATACCGGTTAGACGCTGCAGACGGAGTTCCAAAATAGCTTTGGCCTGGATCTCGTCGAGCCCCCAACCAGCATTGATCAAATTATCCTTGGCTTGCTCGGGGTTAACGGATTGACGGATCAGGGCGATCACTTCATCAAGATGATCCAGCGCGATCAGATAACCCTTGAGAATATGAGCTCTCTTTTGTGCTTCCTTTAATTCGAACTGCGTTCTACGAACGACCACTTCGTGGCGAAATTCAACGAATTCTTGTACCAGTTGCTTGAGCGAAAGAGTACGGGGCCGTCCTTTTACAATGGCCACATTATTGATCCCGTACGAAGTTTGAAGATCGGTATGCTTAAAGAGCTGGTTGATGATCACATTGGCAATAGCATCTTTTCTGATGTCTATTACAATACGAGTGCCCTCTTTCTGGTTGGACTCATTGTTGACATGGGTGATCCCTTCAATGGTCTTTTCATTGACCAATTCTCCGATCCGGTTGGTGAGGGCATCTCGGTTTACCTGGTAGGGTACCTCGGTAATGATGAGTTGCTCACGCCCCCCAGCCTTGGTCTCGACATTTACTTTGCCTCGCACCACTACCCTGCCCCTACCAAAATGCATGGCTGCCTTAACCCCTTCCATACCGTATATGATTCCTCCGGTAGGAAAATCGGGGGCCTTAATATGCTGCATTAACTCATCGATAGTGATCTCCCGGTTATCGATATAGGCCACACAACCGTCAATGACCTCGCTCAGGTTATGAGGCATCATGTTGGTGGCCATTCCCACCGCAATTCCGCTAGATCCATTGATCAGTAACTGAGGAATACGGGTAGGTAAAACAGAGGGCTCTGTTTCAGAGTCGTCGAAATTAAGCTGAAAGTCTACGGTTTCTTTCTCGATATCATCGAGCATATGCTCGGAGAGCTTTTGCAGACGAGCCTCTGTGTAACGCATGGCAGCGGGTCCGTCCCCGTCCTGGTTCCCGAAATTTCCTTGTCCATCGACCAGGGTATAGCGCATGCTCCACTCCTGGGCCATACGCACCATGGCATCATAGACAGAGGAATCGCCATGGGGGTGATATTTACCTAAGACCTCTCCCACAATACGAGCCGACTTTTTATAGGCTTTATTATGATTGAGTCCTAATTCATTCATCGCAAACAGCACCCTGCGGTGCACGGGCTTCAAGCCATCTCGCACGTCAGGAAGCGCTCTTCCGACAATGACCGACATGGAGTAGTCGATGTATGCGGTCTTCATTTGCTCTTCGATCTGTACAGGAGTGACCCTGTTAAAATCGTTCGTTGCTTGCGGGTTCAGCTGTTCGTCCATGTTCGTAAAACCCCCATTTTTAGGGGTCTGCAAATCTAATTTTTTTAGTGCTGATTTCCTTCTAAATCGGTGCTTTTTTGGCTGCATTTTATCCACCCTTGTTAATTAAAAAAAAGGGGATATTTGCCCTATGAAAACCATCCTTTTATTTGGAGCCGGGAAGTCCGCTTCGGTGTTGATCACTTACCTGCTTCGTCAAGCGCCTCTACAGGGTTTTCAACTTAAAGTCGTTGATAGCGACCTGTCTCTTGCTCAAGCCAAAATAAGCGGGTCACCCCACGGGACCGCCCTGGGATTCGACAGTACTCATAGCCAGTTACGGAAGGCAGAAATAGAGCAAGCCGATCTGGTTATTTCTCTACTGCCCCCAGCCTTGCACCAGCTCGTCGCCATGGATTGCTTGCAATTGCACAAGAACCTGCTGACGGCTTCGTATGTCAGTGAAGAGCTAAAAAAACTTGATAGTGAATTAAAGTCAAACGATCTTCTCTTTTTATGCGAGATGGGACTTGACCCCGGTATCGATCATATGAGCGCCATGGCCCTATTTGCCTCCATTCATCAGCAAGGGGGCACCATACACTCCTTTGTTTCTCATTGTGGCGGTCTGGTATCGCCGACCTCCGATAATAACCCCTGGCATTATAAGATCAGTTGGAATCCTCGCAATGTCGTAACGGCCGGACAAGCGGGTGCTCAGTTTTTGTTGAATGGCAAAAAGGTAGTGCTTTCAGGAGAGGAAGTATTCGCACAAGAAAATGCAGTCTCTGTAGAAAAGGTGGGGACCTATGGCTGGTACCCCAACCGCGATTCGCTATCTTATCTGTCTCTTTATGAGCTAAAGAACCTGGATACCTTTATACGAACTACGCTTCGCCATCCTGACTTCATCAAGGGCTGGAATAAACTCATTAGTCTTTCCCTTACAAAGGATATCCCATATGATCAAGTGCGAGAAGCGACCTTGGGAAAGGGCTTTGCTCATCATTTTGAAAGACACCAGCTACAAGATCTTGTAGCACGCTACAGAAAAGAAGACCCCATCTTTGATCAGCAGCTGCATTTTTTGG
>JBIIHS010000120.1:0-5270 GCA_044235515.1 Chitinophagaceae bacterium
ATATACCACAATACCCAGCGGAAAAATGGGCGTAAAATTCGTCATAGATCAAAGGTATTGCTTTTGATACGCTGCATAATACGCAAGCAGGGTACTTACGGATCGATCCCATTGATAGCGGGTAGTGATCCATTGTCGTCCTTCGATAGCCAGTCGACAACGAAGGGACTCCTCTTTAAAAAGCCTTGCTACGGCAGCTGCCAAGGCCTTCGCCTCTTGAGCCGGCACCAATAAAGCGGTTTGTTCCTCAATGGCATAATCAGCATGTCCACCAATGGCCGTACACACCACCGCACAACCGCAGGCCATAGCTTCGGCAGGGGGAAGGGCCCATCCTTCGCCAAGACTAGCCGACATAAATATGGCATGCGAATTGTACAGCGAAGCCAAGTCTTGAGGACGCTGCTGGTAGTCGATCCAGTTCGGGAGCTGTGGCGGACGAGTATAGACGCCAAATAAGGTCGCCTGCATACTGGGAAATTCTTGCTTCAACAGCTCCAAGGCAGCCAACAGAAAGACCGACCCCTTTCTTTTTTCTTCGGAGTACAAAGCGATCACAGAAAATGGGAAGCGCTCCGCAGGTGTCGTTCGCTGGTAAAATCGATCGGTATCTATGGCGAGCGGTAATACCTGTACGGGCTGGCCACGCTCAGTTTGTATCAATTCTTGTAACCAACGAGAGATGGCGACATGATGAAGAGGCAGCCGATAAGACTCCTTTACAGATTCTACCGACCCACTCCATTGCTCAAAATCTTGGACCAGGTTGATACGAACTCCTTTTGGGGGAGAGAGGGTTGCCACGGCATAGCTCATTTGCCACCAGGTAGATAAGATCAGATCACCATCGGGCACGAACTGATCACTGATTTCCTCTACGATCAACGATCGACAAGATGCATGCAAGGGAAACCAGCGGGGACGTTGGACCCCTCTAATCCAAAACAAGAAACGCTTGAACCAAAGTGGTGAGCGCATCTTTTTGAAAGGTCGTTTTAAACTATGCAATACTGTTACCTGGTGACCCAGCGCCTGTAAGCGGTTGGCAAATTCATACATCACCTTGGCCCCTCCAACGGGTTTGGTAACGGGAAAAGGAAGAATTATATTGATACGAAGGGATGGCATGCTCAAAAAGGCTTGACAGGTCTAAAGAGTGTTGCTGCAAAGGCGGCCCGCCAATTGATCCGTAAAAAAAGCCAGTGATGATCTTTTCTTTTTTTGAGGATCCGAAACGGGATCACGAAGATCTGTTTGAGAATAGCCGACCAAAAGGAAAGCTCTCCTTTCCAAAGACGTCGACAATAGAGGTTGTTCCGGATCCCGTAAAAATGTTTTGTGGCCTCGCTGGGGGTAGCATGATAGAGATCAGAACTATAATTCGTTTTCGTCTTGTGCAACACGACACTGGCCGGTACATAGCCGCCGATTAATCCGGAACGGGTCATACGCGTGGTATACTCTATATCATCCGACCAAATAAAAAACGCTCTGATCGGGTAGCCGCATTGCGCAATGGACTGTCTGGACACGAGTAAAGAAACAAAGCTGGCCGAACGGGCAAGCAGTACACCTTGCTCCTCAAAAAAATTGAACGGTAATACACCTTGTACTCGGTTGATCTCAGGTAAATTCATCCAATGCGGATGACCATCTGTCCAAATGGCCCTACTCACCAAAAACCCAAGTGGATATTGCGGATGAGCTTGCTGCATAGCTTGCAAGGAATCCACTAATCGTAACAGCGTATCAGGGTGAGCGATCGTATCATCATCCATTATCCAAACCCAATCGGCTCCTTGCTCATACGCTGCCTTAAGGCCGGTATAAAATCCACCGGAAGCTCCTTGGTTGTCTTGCGTAATAACATGTAGAGCGGGTTGTGTAGCCAACCAATTCGATGTGTCGTCGGTAGATCCGTTGTTTACGATAATAAGCTGCTGTGGTAATAAAAGTTGCTGCCGGATAGCGCCGACCGCTTCTTGTAAAAGAGGCAAACGATTATGCGTAACAATAACGGCAATGATATTCATAGTGAATAATTCGTGGCTATAAATTGGCGGACTCTCACCCGGGCAGAGGCGATCACCTGGTGCATATCATAATATTTATAGTCAGCTAATCGGCCGCCGAATACAATGCGGGTTTCCTGGTCGGCCAAATGTCGATACTGTGCAAACAACTTATTATTGGCATCGTCATTGACAGGATAATACGGCTCCAACCCCGGTTGCCACGCTTGCGGGTATTCCCTGGTAATAATAGTGTGCGCTTGGGTACCGAATGCAAAATGCTTATGCTCCAAAATACGCGTAAATGGGACGTTCTTCTCGGTATAATTGACAACCGCGTTACCCTGAAAATTATCGGTGGCTAAGAGCTCTTCTTCGAAACGAAGGCTGCGGTAGGCCAATGGCCCGAATTGAAAATGATAAAAAGCATCAATGGGTCCTGTATAAACGATATGATCGGCCATGGCACTGAAATAGTCCCGCTCCGCTAAAAAATCACGGTTCAATTGCAGGTCTACTCCTTGCAGCAGTCCTTCCGTCAATCGATTATATCCGCCAACGGGAATTCCCTGGTAACAGTCATCAAAATAATTATTATCGAAGGTAAAACGAACGGGTAGCCGCTTGATAATAAAGGCAGGCAACTCCTTACACGATCTACCCCATTGCTTTTCGGTATACCCTTTAATGAGCACCTCGTAAATATCGGTCCCTACCAGACTGATGGCCTGCTCCTCTAGATTCTGCGGCTTTGAAATACCCGCTCTTTTTACCTGCTCGGCGATCTTTAGTTTTACCTGTTCAGGGTCACGCAACCCCCATAGCTGGTAAAACGTATTCATGTTGAACGGAAGATTATAGACCCTGTCACCATGAATAGCCAGCGGAGAATTGATAAAATGATTAAAAGGCACAAAGGAGTTCACAAAGTCCCAGGTATCCTTATCACTGGTATGAAAGATATGAGCACCATAGGTGTGCACATCGATACCCTCTTTATGCGTACAGTAAATATTACCCCCTGCATGCGAACGACGATCAATGACCAAGCAACGTTTGCCGATCTGTCGTAAGGCATGTGCAAACACGCTACCGTACAGACCAGACCCCACTATCAATACATCGTATGGGCGCATGTTATCGTTTAAAAATTTGAATCTGCTTCAAGGGCAATGCGGCCGTGATCCGTACAAAAACAGCAGTCACGGAATCCAAGGACTTACCCGGCTGCAAGTTGCGTAAAGCACGGCGGCTTTCGCGCACCTGCGGACACTTTTTTATAAAATCAATGTAGGATAATAATAAGCCGGGCCTTAGGGTGAGCATCCTGAACACGATCTCCACGAGCAACTGAATACCCCAGCTGATACGAGCCGGCCCCTGCAAGTGAATGGCATGCAAGAAAAACTTGTTCCGATTATATATCCGGTTAATGGCCCTTTTTTTGCGAGTCGATAAAATCGTGGCCGCATGTCGATGTCGGCAAATAGCCCGGTGCTCATAATACGACGCGTAACCACATCGCCAAGCCCGCAAAGAAAGTTCGGCATCCTCTACATAAAATGGAGAGAACAGTTCATTGAATTGCCCGGTACGGTCAAAGACCTCTTTATTGATAAAGGCATTTGCCCCCGAAAGATAAAAACAAGGCCAGTGGTCTTGTGTGGTCGTATCGCGTGGAATAAAATCATAGCCTGTTTTGATCTTGGCCCCTTGCCAAACCGGAAACTTTCCTCCTTCCTGAAGGTGGTCATCTTCCCACCCAACGATCCGGCCCGATACGCCGAACAAATTAGGTACAGTGCGGTACGGAAGTACATGATCAAAATAATCCGGGGTCAAGATCACATCACTGTTAAGCAATAGGACCCACTTGTACCGGGCCGCACGAATACCTCGATTGGCCGTTGCCGAAAAGCCGCTGTTTTGTGAGGTTACTATCAATAGTATTTCCGGATAGGTATCGGAAAGCCATTGCCTGGAATCATCTGTCGAGCCATCATCCGACACAATAACCTCGTTCTCGAGCCGGGTTTGTTGTAAGGCTGTAAAGACCGAAGGCAAGATTAATGGCAATAGGTTGCGCCCATTATAATTGGGAATGACCACCGATATTCCTTCCATGGATTGCATGCGTTAAAATTAACGCTATCCCGCTTACCTTTGAAATGAACCGCCTGATCGGATCCGCTATGTGGCAAGAACAGTTTGAACAATTAAAGAAAGGTGATCATAAAGCATTGGCCCGTTTACTCTCTTTTATAGAGAACGAACAGTCCGGATACGAAGAATTATTGGCTTCGTTGCCTGCCGCAGCTACTCCTGTGATCGGAATCACGGGGCCTCCCGGTGCCGGCAAAAGTACCTTGGTAGACGCCCTTATCAGTACCTGGACAAGGCAAGGCAAAAAAATTGCCGTGCTCTGCGTAGATCCCTCCTCACCTTTCCATCAAGGTGCCTTGCTGGGCGATCGCATCCGTATGAACACTTGGTATGATCATCCCGATGTATACATCCGATCGCTAGCCACCAGAGGTTCAATGGGTGGATTACATCCGAAGATCATTGAAATGACCGACCTGATTCGTCAAGCCGGCTTTGACTGGATCTTGATCGAGACAGTAGGAGTAGGACAAACCGAAGTCGAGATCGCCGGTCTGGCCGATGTAACGGCTGTAGTATTAGTACCCGAAGCGGGTGATGAAGTACAAACGATGAAAGCAGGTTTGATGGAAATTGCAGATCTGTTTGTCGTCAATAAAGCCGATCGTCCCGATGCGGCCGCTTTTGTAAAGAATCTCCAAGCGATGCTGGCGCCGGCCTTTAGCAGAAAGCAAACGACTATACCCATATTACAAACCGTTGCTACGCGGGCAGAGGGGGTACAGGAATTGGCTGTCGCCATCGAATCATTACAACAACATCCTGAACAGCGAGAGAAGAAAAGCTGGCTCCTGGCCGAAAAAGCATATCAGTTGATTCAACGAAAAAGAATGCACGATATATCAAGGCCGGCCCTGCAAGAACAAATAAGGATGGCGATAAAGCAAAACGATTTTAATCTCTACCGATTTGTGAAGGAAGCTACTTGAAGCTCGTTAATCTCGGTTGGCCTTGTACCAACGATAGGCGATGTAGCCGATAATAGCAAACGGAGCAAAAGCGAGGTACAATATACCGGTATTCATACCCTCGGCCGGACCTTCCCCCAATTGCTGAGCTGTCTTGGTACAAATTGAACACTGAGAAAACGCCACC
>JBIIHS010000121.1:0-5237 GCA_044235515.1 Chitinophagaceae bacterium
ACTCTATTCTCCCACCCGCGGTACCTGGGATGTTTTTATGTCCTCTCGCTTTGATCACGGGCATGCGGCTTATCAAGGTTACATGATGCTCAATGAGCATTCGATCCATAGTATGGGTCTCGATACATTGAAAGGTAAAAAGTTTTCGGCTGGAGACATTATTGCTGTCAATGCGCAAGGCCAGTATGATGCCACGGTGCAGTTTTACGATCTTTCTATGACTCGCAATGTGGTTCAAATGTTATTGGCGCTTACCCTATTCACCATCATTATGTTAAAGGTGGCCGGTCGCTACAAAAAGGGGATTGGGGTCACCTCTGCTCCCAGGGGTTCGCAGAGCGTATTGGAGCCAATCATCACCTTTGTGCGCGATGAAGTAGCCAAGCCCAATCTGGGGTCCAACTACCTGCGCTTCCTGCCGTTTTTGCTCACGGTCTTTTTCTTTATTCTAGTCAATAACATTTTCGGACTTATTCCTGGTTCAGCCAATGTGACCGGGAATATTGCCTTTACCGTTGTGTTAGGACTGCTTTCATTTGTGGTGATCATGTTCAGCTCCAATAAGTATTATTGGGGACACATCTTTAATCCTCCCGGGGTTCCCTTTTTTGTAAAATTGATCTTGGTGCCTGTTGAGGTCTTAGGCGTTTTTATAAAGCCATTTGCCCTGATCATTCGTCTCTTTGCCAATATGGTGGCCGGCCATATCATTATCATTTGTCTTATCTCGCTGATCTTTATTTTCGGAGAGTTGACCCCTGTCGCCGGCTGGGTGGCTTCTCCGTTGGCTATCGGATTTACTGTTTTTATTTATATGATCGAGGTGCTCGTAGCCTTTTTGCAAGCCTTTATTTTTACTATGCTTACGGCTGTATTTATTGGCCAAGCGGTAGAAGAGGCGCATCACGAAGAGTCACATGCACACCATTAAAACGTTTTTTTTAACCCTCAATACAACCTAACATGGATCTTATGAACGTAATGTTGCTGGCCGAAGTGGCAAATGCAGGTGGTGCAGTAGGCGCAGGTCTCGCTGCCATTGCTGCCGGTATCGGTATCGGACAAATTGGTAAGGGCGCGCTCGATGCGATCGCTCGCCAACCTGAGGCTAAGGCTGACATCCGTGGTAACATGATCTTGGCAGCGGCCCTTGTAGAAGGTGCTGCACTGTTCGCGATCATCGTGGGCTTCCTGGCCATGGTACTCTAGTACCATTCCAACCTATTACTGCATCCAATGCACAGGGCGGAGGATGCAGTATTTTAAAAGAAAAAATGAAATTTCTTATATCATGAATCTGTTAACACCCGGTTTTGGATTATTGATCTGGACGCTGCTCGCCTTCTTGATCGTCTTCTTTTTGCTGGCCCGTTTTGCATGGCCTGCCATCATCAACGGACTTCGCGAGCGCGAGAACAGTATTGCCGATGCCTTGGCTTCTGCGCAGCGTGTACAAGCGGAGATGGCCCAGATGAAAAGTGAGAACGAGGCCCTACTGGCCAAAGCGCGTGAAGAGCGTGCTCAGTTACTGAAAGAGGCAAGGGAGACCAAAGACCGTATCATCAACGAAGCTAAGGAGCTGGCAAAGACCGAAGCAGCCAAGATCATGGCGGAGGCTAGCGCTGCCCTGGAGGGTCAAAAGATGGCAGTTCTTACCGAGGTGAAAAACCAGGTTGGCAAACTGGTCATTGAAGTCAGTGAAAAGGTTCTTCGTAAAGAACTGACCGGGAAAGAAGCGCAAGAGGCACATATTAAAGGTCTCGTCGAATCAGTAAAATTGAATTAAACCGATTATGCCCAATCCACGTTTAGCCGCTCGTTACGCCAAATCGTTGCTAGATCTTTCTGTAGAGAAAGACCAGCTCGAGAAGGTGTATGCCGACATGCTGTGGTTGCAAGGGGTTTGCAAAAGCAATCGTGATTTTGTGATGTTGCTGCGCAGTCCCATCATTAAGCCGGACACAAAAGAAAAGATCGTTGCGGCCGTTACGAGCGGAAAAGTTAGCGAGCTGACAGCGGCCTTTAGCCGACTGTTGATCGTAAAGGCGCGCGAGCGTTACTTGCCTGAGATCATCATCGCTTTTATTGCCGCGTACAAAGAGAAAAAAGGCATCAAGACCATTCGCCTGACCACCGCTATTACTGCCAGCGACGAGTTGAAAAATTCTATTCTGGAGCAAGTAAAAAAATCGGCCGGGTTTTCCCTGGTCGAACTAGAGGAGAAGGTCGATCCTTCTCTGATAGGGGGGTTTATATTGCAAGTTGACGATCAATTGGTAGATGCCAGCGTGGCCTATGATCTGCGCGCCATTGCCAAGCAGTTCAACAATAATGATTTTATATACAAGATCAAATAACATCGAAAAAAATACGATATGCCAGAAATTAAGCCCGATGAAATAAGTGCCATCCTGCGTCAGCAGCTGAGCAACTTCAATGCCACTGCGGACCTCGAAGAAGTAGGAACCGTATTACAGATCGGAGACGGTATTGCGCGTGTATATGGACTTGGCAATGTTCGCTACGGAGAACTCGTGGAGTTCGAGAACGGCGTGCGTGCCATTGCTCTAAACCTCGAAGAGGACAATGTAGGGGTGGTATTGATGGGAGAGACCGGCGGTATTCAAGAGGGCGCCAAAGTAAAGCGTACGGGTCAGATCGCTTCTATCAAAGTGGGAGAGGGTATGCTGGGTCGTGTGGTCAATACCTTGGGAGCACCCATTGACGGTAAAGGTCCATTGGCCGGTGAACTTTACGAGATGCCACTGGAGAGAAAAGCACCGGGCGTTATCTATCGCGAGCCAGTAAAGGAGCCCTTGCAAACGGGTATTAAGGCCATCGATGCCATGATCCCCATTGGTCGTGGTCAGCGTGAGCTGGTGATCGGCGATCGTCAAACGGGTAAGACCGCCATCTGTATCGATACAATTATCAATCAAAAGGAATTTTATAAGGCCGGCAAACCTGTGTATTGCATCTATGTGGCCATTGGACAAAAGGCCTCTACCATTGCCGGTGTTATGAAGACCTTGCAGGATAACGGCGCTATGGACTACACTATTATCGTAGCCGCCTCTGCATCTGATCCTGCTCCCTTGCAGTTCTATGCTCCTTTTGCCGGTGCGGCCATTGGAGAATTTTTCCGCGATACCGGTCGTCCGGCCTTGATCATTTATGATGATCTCTCCAAGCAAGCGGTGGCCTATCGTGAGGTGTCGTTGTTGTTACGCCGTCCTCCGGGTCGTGAAGCGTATCCTGGTGACGTATTCTATCTGCATAGCCGTTTATTGGAACGTGCTGCTAAAGTGATCAATGACGATAAGGTGGCAAAGAATATGAATGATGTGCCAGACAGTATTCGTCATTTGATCAAAGGAGGCGGATCGCTGACTGCTCTTCCCATCATTGAAACGCAAGCCGGTGACGTATCGGCCTATATCCCTACCAATGTGATCTCGATCACGGACGGGCAGATCTTCCTGGAAACGAACCTATTCCTATCGGGAATTCGTCCTGCTATCAACGTAGGTATTTCCGTAAGTCGTGTGGGAGGTAATGCGCAGATCAAGTCGATGAAGAAAGTAGCAGGCACATTAAAACTCGATCAGGCCCTGTACCGCGAGCTCGAAGCCTTCTCTAAATTTGGAGGAGATCTCGATGCCGCTACCAAGAATGTGATCGATAAAGGAGCGCGTAACGTAGAGGTGCTTAAGCAAGCGCAGTATACACCCTTTACGGTAGAAAAGCAGGTCGCCATTATTTATCTTGGTACCAATGGACTACTCAAAGAAGTAGCCGTTAATCGGGTAAAAGAGTTCGAAGAGCATTTCTTGATGGAAATGGATAATAAACTTCCCGAGGTATTGGCTGAGTTCAAGAAAGGGAATCTGCCTGAGGAGGGTATCAAGAAAATGGTCGAGTTGGCCAATGGATTGATCCCCCAGTACAAAAAATAAGATTTATCTTTTTAGTAACGAAATCCTCCGCCTGGTGCGGAGGATTTTTTCGTTTAGCCCCTGAAACTAATCGGCTCTCGGATTGTTATTTTTTTATGGATAGTGTACTCGAGGTTAAGGGGCTTACAAAGCGATTTGCTGATTTTACGGCGGTCGATGACCTTTCTTTTTCGGTTCCCGCCGGATCAGTATATGGTTTTTTGGGTCAAAATGGGGCCGGTAAGTCCACTACAATCCGGATGCTGTTAACCCTGATCAAGCCTACGGCTGGAGAAATTTTGGTTTTTGGTAAGCCGCTTGCCTCTAACAGAAAGGCTGTTCTATCGAAACTGGGGGCCATAGTGGAGAAACCCGACCTTTATAAGTATCTCGATGGGCTGGAGCATCTTCGCATCTTTTCTCGACTTAGTGGCATTCGTCCTCACGAGGCCAAGCTAAAAGATCTTTTATCGCTGGTGGGGTTAGGGCATCGATTAACTAGTCGGGTAGGGACCTATTCGCAAGGAATGCGGCAACGACTAGCCTTGGCATGTGCCCTGGTTAACGATCCGGATTTGCTGATCCTCGATGAACCAACCAATGGATTAGATCCACAAGGTATAGCCGATATGCGGCAACTGATCTTGCAGCTCAGCAAAGAGCAAGGCAAAACGATCATTGTCTCTTCTCACTTGCTGAGCGAAATGGAAATGATCGCCGATCAGGTATTGATCATTGATAAGGGTAAAAAGGTAGTTGAAGCGAGCATGGAGACCTTGGTGCGACAAGCGGCTTCAGTGGAATTACAGCAACAACCCCAACGCCGGTTTTTTCTAGAGGCCTATTTTTTATCACTAACCACACCCTGATGTTTTTTGATGTACTCCGCATAGAATTATTCAAGGTCTTTCGACGTCCCCGCACCTTTATTGCATTTGGGGCCATCGCCATGATTATCTTATTGATCCAATTTGCTCTAAAGGTCAATGGGCAAGAGTTTATTCTGTTCTTTACCGATAGTCAAACTGATACCTTCGAGATCCCCCTTGATGGAATCTTGAATGGTTACTTCGTTTGCGTAGCGGTACTTCATATTATTTTGGTGCATGTTCCTTTACTGGTGGCCTTGATCGCAGGGGATATGATCGCGGGAGAAGCCAATGGCGGTACGCTTCGGATGTTGGCTACCAAACCGGTTACCCGCTCTCAACTGCTGTTGGCTAAGTTTGCAGCCAGTGCGCTGTATGTCATCTTGCTATTATTATGGATGGCCTTGTTCGCATTGGTGGGTAGTTTGTTGCT
>JBIIHS010000122.1:0-5235 GCA_044235515.1 Chitinophagaceae bacterium
GTGGTAGTTCTTTTGATCCAGCTACAGCGGGAGTTTATTCAGTGACGTATAGTTATACGGATGAGAACGGTTGCAGTGCATCGGCTTCTACTAGTATTACGGTCAATGCGCTGCCGATCGTGAGCACCGGATCATATGGTCCTTATTGTGCCGGTACTGCAAGTGTAGCGCTCAGTGGAAATCCCTCGGGTGGTCAATGGTCCGGTCAAGGGGTGAGTGGTAGTTCTTTTGATCCAGCTACAGCGGGAGTTTATTCAGTGACGTATAGTTATACGGATGAGAACGGTTGCAGTGCATCGGCTTCTACTAGTATTATCGTAAAAAATAAACCGGTGGTAAATGCAGGTTGTTACGGGCCAGTTTGTTTGAATTCTTCACCCGTATTTTTAAGTGGTACGCCAACAGGGGGCACTTGGAGTGGCCCCGGCGTGACAGGTCGTAGTTTTGATCCAATAGAAGCGGGACCGGGTACACATGTATTGACCTATACATATCAAGTGCCTGGAGGATGTGCGATCACGACAACAGCTAGTATCGAAGTGCTCTCTTTACCCGCTGTGGATGCGGGCTCCTACGAACCGATTTGTTTGAATCAGGGGCTGATTACGTTGGTCGGATCTCCCGCAGGAGGCGAGTGGAGTGGCTCGGGAGTGCAGTCCAATCAGTTCAGTCCTATTGCTGCCGGAACAGGGTCTCACACCGTTGTGTACAGTTACACCGATATCACCGGTTGCTTTAATAGTGATGAAGCCATCATTGAGGTTATTGAGTGTGAGGAACCTGCCAAGGATTCCTATGTACAGCGAGTTGTTGTGGAAGGCCCGTTGGCTTTGGCAGTAGCAAGTGCCGATTCCGTGATGGCCACCAGTAAAAGGCCAACAACCAGACCGCCCTCTGCTATCAATACGCGTACTATGGCTCCCTCGGTAAAGGTGTTTCCTAATCCGTTTAAAGAAGTGGTACGTTTTATGATCACCATGCCCGTTACAGAAAAGGTTTCACTCAAGCTTTACGATATCAATGGCCAATTACTTGCGACGGTCTTTGAAGGAGAACTAGTGGCAGGCGTTACCAAGATCATCGATCAGGGCATGCCCAAAACAGCGGCCCCCGTATTGTACCGGGTGAGCAGTGCAAGGGCGGTTACCAGCGGATTGTTAGTGCCGGGAGCGCAATGAAAAAGCAAGGGTAATAGCGAGATGGGAGTAGTAAAGTACTCCCATCTTTTTTTTTACAGGAGTCATGTTTTCGTTGATGTCAATCATTGATTGAGGAGTATTAGTTTAAGTAATTTGAAAGACAGTATGCGAACGATTTTACTCATAGCCAGCGATCCAGCGATCAGGACACTCACAACCGATATTTTGGCATTAGCACATTACCAGGTGTTATTAGCTCAAGATGGGAAAAGTGGTGTGGAGTTGGCCGAGACGGAACATCCAGATGTGATCATTACAGAAATTGAAATGCCTGGTCTCGATGGATATGGGGTTATGCATCTGTTACAAGGGTATCCTTGGTTTAACAATACACTTTTTATCGTGGTCTGTTCAGCTTGTGATAAGGCGGAACTTCGTCGTGCTATGAGTATGGGGGCCGATGACGTGATCATTAAACCCTTTGATGGAACCGAGTTATTAAGCAGTATCGAGGTGAGGTCAAAAAAAAGGGAATTCCTAGTAAATTCAAATGGTCATACTACAGTAACCGTTGCTCCCCCCGTACAGACCGAAAAGGAGTTGATGAGCCAGCTGATCAGTGATCGGAATATAGACCGCTATAATCGTCGACAACTCATCTATAAGAAAGGGGATAGACCCACTAAGTTATTCTATCTGATCAATGGGAAGGCTCGTTCCTTTACAACACATCCCGATGGAAAGGATCTGGCGATCGATTTGTTTGGTCCTGGAGATTTTTTGGGGTATGCGGATATCCTAAAGAACCATAACTATGCTGAATCGGTGGAGACCATTGACTACGCAGAGCTGGCGGTCATTCCCCGGGCTGAGTTTGAGCAATTGGTCTTTCAAAATCCTGTATTTGCCCGGCGTTTTATCGACCTGGTGGTAACTCGCTCTAAGCTAATGGAGCATCGCCTCCTCTGGATGGCTTATCATACGCTTCGTCAAAAGGTAGCCGCTGCCTTGCTGCACCTGGCCGAAAAATATGGCAATGGGCAGCAGACGCCCTTCGAAATAAATCTAAATAGGAGTGTATTTGCCAGTATAGCCGGCACGGCCACAGAGTCTTCCATCCGTACTTTGGGGGAATTTCGTTCGGAGAAGCTAATCGAGCTGGAAACCGATGGTACCATCAGGGTGACCAACCCAAAGCGACTGAGTCAGCTCGTCGGCTAGAAATCTATATAAATAAGTATTTTATCTTTTATAATTAAGTATAATTACTTATTATTGCTTTCCAATTTATTTACGTTCAAAACTGTTAATATGAGAAAGCTGGTCTTTGTAGGAAAACCCGGTCCATCCATGCCAAACGTACCGGAAGTGCTTAGTATAGCAGGATATGAGGTGTCTGTTGCCGAAGATGGTAAGACAGGTATTATGCTGATCATCGAAAAACAACCCGATCTTATTATTTCTACTATCGAGTTATCATATTTGGACGGGCTGAGTCTTTTGCATGTGATTAAGAAGCATCCCCAGTTTATTTGCACACCAGTGATCTTTGTTACGGCAACACAACAACATGCCGACATTCGAAAAGTAATGACGGCAGGTGCGGACGATTGCATTGCATCTCCTTTTACGGAAACGGAATTGTTATATGTGGTGGAGTGTCGTTTGCAACGGGCCGATATGATCCGGCAGCACCTTGCCAAAAATTCAAATGGATCTGCATCCGATCAGCTGACCGAAAAGCAATTGCTGGAAGAATTTCTGCAGGGGAGGAGTCATCATCAGTATGGACGTCATCAACCCATTTATAACGAGGGGCAATCACCGAAATTTCTCTATTTCGTCAAGCAAGGGAAGGTGCGCTTATTCAAGTCGAGCAGTGATGGGAAAGACCTTGTTATCGATCTATGTGGAGATGGAGATTTCATTGGCCATACGGCCCTGATCCAAAATACGCACTACCGTGAATCCGCAGCCTCTATCGATAGCACTGAATTGATCTTGGTGCCCCGCACTGAATTTTTACAACTGCTCAAAGAAAATGTATTGTTAAGTAATAAGTTCAATTTGATCCTGGCCAGCACTCTTACCCATAAGAATAGTCATTTGGTCGGGATCGCCTATAATTCGCTTCGCCAAAAAGTGGCAGAGGCGCTCTTGCTGGTCAAAAATAAATATGCTCCACCGCAGCAAGATCAATTTAGTATACAAATGAACCGCGAGGTGCTGGCCAATATTGCGGGTACGGCGAAGGAATCACTTATTAGGACCCTTAGTGATTTCAAATCGGAGAAGCTAATCGAAGTTGGTGGCGATGGCGTGATTCGCATCGTCAACGAAAAAAAGTTACAAGTCTTGGCTGGCTAGCAGCTGTCGTACGGTTCTCTCTCTTCTCATATTTTCATCAGATTCGAGCTATCGAAAAAAAAGTGGCGATGCAACTCTCGCTGCATCGCCGTACCTATTAAAACCAACCCTGCTTGCTTATGTTCGGTCTGTAAGAATACAAACCCAGAACAAGATCAAAGTAACATCAATTTGCTTCGCTCAGAAATGATCATCACTATCAAGATGATGATTGTGATCATTTCTGAAAGCGATCTTTTCGAGACCAAGGAAGCGCTATCAATATCTCACAGCCTTTTCCGGGAGTAGCCTGTAATTGTATGCGCCCTTTTAGTTGCGCTGCCAGGATCTCTGCTCTATTGAGTCCGCCACGCCATTGTTTTTTATCGGGGTAAAATCCGATCCCATCATCCTTTACGGAAAGTACAATCCCTCGATCGATTAACTCCAGACTCACCCATGCTTCTGCAGCTTGCGCATGTACACAGATATTATTGATCAATTCCTTGGTAATGCGAATCAACGTTTGTTTTACGAGGTCGTCGGCATCTTCAATTTCTTCGTTGTATTCTGAGAGAATAAATCGGGTGGGGGTGATTTGATTGTATTTTTCTATGATCTCTGATAACGCACCCTGTAAACCCAGCAGATGCAGGGGTGGAACTTCAATTTTCTCATACAGCTCCTTTATTTGGGCAATGGCTTGCTCAATGATGTTGATGCCTCTGTCGTGTTTGTTATTTTCATTTGGAATGATGGAGCGGTCAGTCTTTAAATAATTTCTGGCGACGATCAATGCTTGAGCGATATTTTCATGAAGGTCTACTGCAATTCTCCCAAGTTCGTTTTCTTGTTGCCAAAGGGCACGATTTAAAAGCTGTTGACTTACCCGTAACTTATTATTAAGCCGGCGCATCTCATTCGTTTTCATCTCTGTGATATCTTGGAAATAACCACTCAACTTGGTGGTTTTTCCGGCGCGTTGTTCAACTTGACAAACGAATCGTATCCAACTCTCTTTGCCCTCTGCATTGAGTTTTTTGATCTCCTGTGCAAAGGGTACTCCCCTGAGGAGGGCTAATTTCATTTTTTTTCTTATGCTGTCTTGTTCTTGTCGAAAGGGGCTCGTGTACAGTTCTTCCAGTAGCAAGAAGCCTGTTGCGTTTTCGTTGTTATGAGAAATTTGTGCTGGAATGGTCGAAAGTTGATCCGTGGTAACGTCGTATTCCCATCCGCATATACCGGAGAGTCGAAGGGTTAAGTTGGCCTGTTGACATTCTCGAAGCTGAATTGATGTTACCAATTCGGACTTGCTAATACATGGATTTTCTTCTGTTTCATTATTGCTCCCCTTGATGATTTGTTTAGCAAATTGGTAGAATTTCATCTGTTTGGTTTGGCTTGGAATATAAAAATAGATAAAAATACTTATTTATATTATGTTTAATTTATCTAAGTGTATACTTGTTTGAAACCCTGCCGTTAACTTTCTTCCAGCTATAGCATTCAAATAATTGAAAATCAAATTATTAGGCGCAATTAATATCGCGTGATCAACATTATTTTTCTTCCTTCCGGGAGTGATTCTGGTTCAGCCATCAGTACCTGGCCATTTTTTTCCAGTACCAATTCGATAAGATCATCCACCGCATCGGTTAGTATGCGATGGTCTTCTACGGGTGGTTTTCGAAACAGATGGGAGGGCTCGCTTTCGATAATAAATCCTGGCGCATGGAAAGATTCATCTACT
>JBIIHS010000123.1:0-5217 GCA_044235515.1 Chitinophagaceae bacterium
TAATAGAGCAACGCCCCGGGGACAATCTTCCATTTCCTGTATCAAGAGCTTCCCTGCATTGAATAGCGCTCTGCTGATCGAGTCGAGAGCGATACGCCGTTGTTCTTCGCGTAAAGGCAATTGATTGTACAGGGTCTCAAAATCTGTGGCGCCGCTGCCTGATACATTGCCCATACCCGGCGTGTCGATGGACAAATTATTTACTGCACTGTTCATCATGGCTTGTAAGGCCGCCAGGCGTCTCCAGTTATCACTGTTAGGGCGATTTCCCCAGCGATTTTTGAATTCGGATTGTCCACGGGTGCGGCTGGCCGCATTGTAGAAGTACCATTCGCCCCTGGCCTCTCCTGGCATAAATAACGTATTGGTCACTACAGGCTGTAATGGGTTATTCCCCTTGGGCGCAAAGGCGGGGTCTTCCGAAAGTCCCTGTTGTTTTTTTAGTTCTCTAAGCTGTTTGCGTACCCATTCTTTACGCTCTTCTTCGGGCAGGGCTGCAATACGTAGTAGGCTGTCTTGGCGTTGCAATATCTCTAAGTTAGTGACCAATAGACGTAGCGCTTTTTTTCTATCCTCTATCCATTTTGCATCGTCCAGGACAATGTCTTTGATCTGTATACTGTCATAATAGCGTGCAGACTCTTTGTATTGGCCGGCTTGGTACGAGAGATCAGCCAGTTGTAAAAAAGCTTTATTGCGCTGCTGTGGGCTATTACTGGAGGCCTTTGTACTATTGAGTAAAGAAAGAAGGGCTCGTTCGGTCTGTCCTCCCGCCAGGTCCATTTGCGCCGCCATATAGTAAATGATATCACGGTACGCTAAATATTTATCTTGGCCGGCCATTTGTAAGAGTTGTCCTACATTCTTATTGATATCGGCGGTAGCATTTTGTTGATGAGTTCTGATCGAACCGAGTCTGGCATAGATCTCGAGGATGAGGTCGGTAGTACGAGGAATCACTTTCAAGTAGTATCGGTGGGCCTCACGATCTTTTCCTGCTTTTTCATACAGCTGGGCGATCAGATATTCCCAGCGTGCTCTTTCTTGCGGGTTACTTGCCTCGGCTAAGGCGCGCGACAAATGATGGGCCGCGCTATCCCAATTTTCTAATTGGTAGAACTGCAGGGCCATCACCTCTTCCAAGGCGGGTTGCAGTCGTTTGGGAAAGGCAGGGTCTTTTTTCAGTACATCGATCAGGGAGGAAGCCTCCGCATACTCGGCTTGTGCCAGATGATTGCGTATCTGCCAGATGAATGCGTCGTTACGGCTAGGGGGCTCGCTGAAGATCTTTTTGACAGGGTTATTTTTCTCCTGACTGGCGATACTGTTCGATCTGTTGCCATCACGACCACTGCCGATAACCTTGTAATACCCGTCCTTCTCTTTGGGGGCAAATGAATAATTGATGAATTGGAATAGCTGATAGGCCGAATCGAATTTTTGTTGAAAGTAATAGGAAGCGCCCCATAGCAGGTACAGATTATCGACCCAATCATTGCGTAGGTCGTGCAAGGCAATACCCGAGGAAGCTTTTTGAATAACCGAATCCAAGTGGATGGAGTCGGCCTTGATCGTGGATGGGGAGTAATTGTAAAAAGAGATGAGTTTGCTGTAGTCGTCTTTATGGGCGGCCTTAGCCTTGTCGATCACTTCGTTGAGTTTTCGAGAGGCATTGTAAGTAAAATTGTAGTGAGTGACCGTATTCTGAATAAATCTTGGAACCGCTCGCAGTTTACCCTCGTTGCTCTTTTCGGACCGTAACACCCTCTCTTCGTACTCTTTAGGCTTCGGGATGTTGATCTTAAAACCGGTCTGCGCCGACAGGGCAGGGCTGTATAAAAGCAGCGCCACCCAGATCCACCGGGGTATTCGCAGTTGGGATAATGGTTGCATATTCACTTGCAATCTCGCTTCTTATTAACTGAAATTCAAATATTTTAGTATGTAAAAATCTTTATTTTTTGTTAGTATTTTTAAGTAGGGCCGCAGCGGAGGTTCGCATTAAGAATCTTACCTTTATTGTGATGGTTATTTATGGCTAAAATCGAGCTTAGATCGGGGTTAAAAAGGTTGCAACACCGCTACCGGCTGGTGGTGATGAATGACGACACTTACGAAGAGGTGGTGACCTTTCGACTATCTCGTTTGAGTGTGTATGTGACCATGAGCATGATCTTTGTGGTTTTGGTGGGACTCACTACGGCACTGATCGTCTTTACCCCGTTGAAGTATTATATACCGGGCGCCGGGGCCGATTATCAGTCGGTGACGGCACTTAAGCGGTTACAGTATCGAGTGGATTCGGTAGAAAAGCAAGATGCGCTCAAACAGCAGTATCTGCTTTCTATTCAGCAGGCCCTGGCTGGTAAAGGTCTCGCCCAGTTGGACACAAGTGTATTGAAGCTACCCGAGACAGAATTAATCAACGATTAACGAAATTCAACTTTATATGTTTACCAACAAATCCAAAACTGACATGCAAACCAATTCTACTCCTCCCGCGGGCAATGCTACCCTTATTAGCGCAGGCACGGTGTTAAAAGGCGATCTTTCGAGCAGTGGAGATCTTCGTATCGATGGTACCGTTATCGGAAATATAAAAACCGCAGCAAAGGTGATCGTCGGTAGTTCCGGAGTGGTCGAGGGTGATGTTTCGGGCGGGCAAGCCGATATTACCGGTAAGGTCAATGGAAATATCCGGGCTACCGATTTGATCCAGCTGCGCGGCGAGTGTATGGTTGCCGGAAACCTTTACGCAGGAAAATTACAGGTAGAGCCCTCTGCCACATTCAACGGGCAATGCCATATGGGGGCCAATGTGGTAGAGATGACCAGCAATGAGCAGCCAGCACAAGTCATCAGCCGCTGATTCGCAGCGGGCTTGGCTTCGCTATGCCGGCTTGGGCATCCAACTAATGGTCTATTTAGTCCTTGCCGTATGGGGCGGGCTCAAAGTCGATCGATGGTTGCATTGTTTTCCCTTGTTGACCGCATTATTACCCTTGCTGGTATTGTTTATTATTTTTTATAAACTGGTCAAAGAAACCGAATCCGGAAAACCTAATAAATGATCGCCAAAAAAGCTCAGTATCATTTCTTATTGATCAGCCTGCTAGCCATTGGTTCGATCTTGGTGGCTGCATGGTGTTCTTTGCTTTCTTGGCCAGCGCTTGTTGTAGCAGCTACGGCTAATTTCTTGCTCTATGGCCTTACTCTTTTTTTATTCAGCCGCACACTAAAGACCTTTTCCGATCCGAATCCGCAGGCATCCATTCGCGCCATTTTGAGTGGGTTTATGATCAAGTTTTTTGTATTGACGCTGGCAGCCATGCTCTATATTTTTTCTATGAGAAAAGCCGTGAGTATACCCGCTCTGTGCGTATCGGCTGTTTTGTACATTCTATATACGGTAGCTGAGATCAGGGCCTTGCTGCTCTTACTCAAGTCTTCTGACCATGGCTAAGAAAGAAGTACCCGTAGTCTATTTGTCCACGTATTTACCTTCCGGCGCCGATTCGCTGGTCTTGCATTACTTGCAGCGCTACCGTGTACACCTGACCATCACGCAAAAAAGGCAAACCGTTTTAGGTGATTATCGCCATCCTGTGCCCGGACAGTCTCATCGTATTAGCGTCAATGGAGACCTGAATCCCTATGCGTTTTTAATAACAATACTCCATGAATTGGCGCATTTGATCACCTTTGAAAAATGGGGCCCCCGAGTAGCGGCCCACGGCAGCGAGTGGAAAAAATGTTATGGAGAATTGTTGACCGCCTTATTGGATCAGGTCGAATTGCCCCACGATATTCATACAGCGCTCAAGACTTCGTTAAAAAATCCGGCAGCCAGTAGCTGTGCCGAGGAATCGCTGATGCGGGTATTGAAAAAATACGATCCCCCGCGTAATGGAGTTTGTCTGATAGAACAGCTCCAAGAAGGCGAATCTTTTTGCATTGCCGATGGACGCGTCTTCGAGAAAGGAGAAAAACTTAGAAAGCGTTTCAAGTGTAGAGACCTGCGTAGCGGTGCCGTGTATTTGTTTTCACCTATTTACGAGGTAAAGCGGCTAGCTACCAATGGTTCCTACTAAGCGACCGCCTTTTTGACCAGGTCGGCTGCCTCACTCAGCAAAATGGCTGATTGTACTTTAAGCCCGCTCTCATCGATCAGTTTTTTGGCTTCGGTAGCATTGGTGCCTTGCAGTCTCACGATAATGGGAATATTGATGTTGCCTAAATTCTTGTAGGCGTCAATAACTCCTTGTGCTACCCGGTCGCAACGAACGATACCGCCAAAAATATTGATCAGGATGGCTTTAACGGCTGGATCTTTTAAAATGATCTTGAAGCCGGCCTCAACGGTCTGCGCGTTGGCCGTTCCTCCTACATCCAAAAAGTTGGCGGGCTCGCCACCACTCAGTTTGATCATATCCATCGTGGCCATGGCTAAGCCGGCACCGTTGACCATGCAGCCTACGTTACCATCTAATTTTACAAAATTCAAATTGAATTCTCCAGCCTCTACTTCAGTAGGATCCTCTTCCGTTACATCGCGCAGTGCGGCCAGCTCGGGATGACGATTCAAGGCGTTGTCATCCAGATTCATTTTACAGTCTACCGCTACGATCTTGTCATCTGAGGCTTTAAAGAGTGGATTGATCTCGAGCATAGAGCAATCCAGACCCACATAGGCATTGTAGAGATTGGTGACGAATTTGACAGCATTCTTGAAGGCGTCTCCGGTGAGCCCTAAGTTGAAAGCGATCTTTCTGGCCTGAAATCCTTGCAGCCCGCCTCCGGGATGAACCCACTCTTTGAATATTTTTTCCGGGGTATCGTGTGCCACGTCCTCAATGTTCATTCCACCTTCGGTGCTGTACATGATCACATTTTGACCTTTACTTCTGTCCAGTAAAATAGAGAGGTAAAATTCTTTTCTTTCTCCGGGGCCATCGTAGTACATATCTTGGGCCACCAGCACTTTTCCAACTTTTTTTCCGGCCGCTCCAGTTTGCAAGGTTACCAGCGTCCCTCCTAATATCTTTTCGGCAAATCCACTGATGTCCTCGGCTGTTTTTCCTACCTTAACCCCATTGATGCCAGTTTCTTTAATGGTGCCCTTGCCTCGGCCCCCTGCATGAATTTGCGCCTTGACTACCGCAAATGGACTACCAAAACTCGATTTGATCTTTTCGTATGCCACGCGAGCCTCTTCTA
>JBIIHS010000012.1:0-16210 GCA_044235515.1 Chitinophagaceae bacterium
AGGCTCCTTTGTGTATTTATATGCCGATGCGCAAAGTCGTGGGGTGTATGCCAAGGTGATCGGCCCCTTGCATGATATTCGGCTAAATATACCTTTTGACCTTCGGGTGAGTGCAGCAGCCGTGCCCATACTGGGTATTAATGAGACAGGATCTTTTTCGCTCACCCTTTATTATTGGCCTTCTTCGAACCGGTAGCCCTTAAGGAATTCGGTAATAGCCATTCGTTTTTTTCCTTCAAGTTGAAGGAACAGCACTTCGATTGATCCATCTCCACATCCAAAAAACAAATAAGATCTTCCATCGGTATCCACTTGGCCGGGGCGCAAGTTTCGATTATTCATATGGGGTTTGGTTCCAATGATCTTTAGCAACTTGCCATGTAAGGTGGTATAGGCACAAGGAGCAGGGCTGAGCCCACGCACTAGATTGTGGATGGTCGCAGCGGACTGTTGCCAATCGATAAGTCCGGTCTCCTTGCTCAGCTTGGGGGCATGGCGAAGTGTTTTACTATCGACATTTATGTTGGACTGTGGTATCGGAACGATCTTTTCCTCTATCCAGTTTTTTACAGTTTCTACCAGTAAAGAGGCGCCAATCTCTTTCATCTTGTCGTGTAATTCTCCGGCCGTTTCATCGGGCCCTATGGCAATGGATTTTTTTTCTAAGATCGCGCCGGTGTCAATTTCGTGTTGTAATAAAAAAGTGGTGACGCCGGTTTCGGTATTACCATCGATAATTGCCCAGTTAATGGGGGCTGCCCCCCGATAAGCAGGAAGCAGCGATCCGTGCAAATTGATAGTGCCCAAGCGGGGGCGGTTCCATACTACTTCCGGAAGCATCCTAAAGGCCACTACTACTTGTAGATCGGCTTTCCATTGATCTAACGCTTCCAAAAAAGAAGGGTCCTTTAGTTTGATGGGTTGCAAGAGTGGAATGTTATGGGCCAAGGCATATTCCTTTACGGGGGAGGATTGCAGTTGCAGGCCTCTTCCGGCGGGTTTGTCGGGGGCAGTAATAACACCCACGACCTTACAACCCGCTTGAACAAGGGCATCGAGACTTGCTACAGCAAAGGCAGGGGTGCCCATAAAAACGATACGCACCGATCGGTAATCTTGCATGGCTGCGAATGTAACAAAAAGCCAGGGCTCAATCGTTATTCAAAGTCCTCGTAAAGCAGGTACTTTTTACGCATCAACTTATACTGACTTAATGCGGGCTCCCAACTCTTTTTTATTTCTTCTTCGGATCGTCCATCGCGCACCTGTTGCCAAAGGTCATTGTTGCCGGCCAGTTTATTGAAGAAAGAGGCCTTGATGTCTCCCGATTTAGGAAGTAAAAAAAAGCTATCTTTTTCAGGGAACAAACGATAAGCCTCTAGGAGCCATTTCAACTGGATCTGCCCCTTGGTCATGGCCAATATCTCATGGGGTGTACCGCTCAGTTCCCACCCGTAACATTGTTTTCCATAATGCTTCGAACTTTTGGCACCGGCATTGGGTTGCGGGGTAAAGGCCGTCATGGAGGTGGGTAGTGAAGGATGCCCAAAAAGCATAAAGGGTTTGTTGGTTCCCCGCCCTTCACTTAGATCGGTCCCTTCAAAAAAACAGGTAGAAGGGTAGAGGTAGATGGTTTGAATATCAGGAAGATTCGGAGAGGGCTTTATGGGAGGCACATAGAGTGAACGATGTGTGTAATTGGCACATTTGATAACAGTTAGTCCAAATCCTCCTTGCACATTGCGATCATTTTTTACCGGCGCAGTTCCTTGTATCCACCCTTCGCCCAAGAGCATGCCGGCATATTCTCCAATGGTAAGTCCATAGACAATGGGGATGGGTTGTCTTCCTATAAAGGAGCGATAGGTAGTATCTAGTACCGGGCCATCCACGTAAAATCCATTCGGGTTTGGTCTGTCTAACACGATCAATGGTTTATTGAACTCCACAGCCGATTGAATGTAGGCTTCCAGCGAAGAGATAAAGGTGTAGAAGCGCACGCCCACATCTTGAATGTCGAAGATCATCACATCGATCTCTTGAAGGTCTTTTTCGTCAGGCCGACGTTTAGCACCGTAAAGAGATATGACCGGGATCCCGGTTCTTTTATCTATGTAGTTTCCAACTTTTTCGCCCGCATCTGCATCGCCCCTGAATCCATGCTCGGGACCAAAAATAACCCGGATATCGACCCCTAACTTCTGTAAGCTGTCTACCAGGTGAGAGGGGCCGATCACCGATGTTTGGTTGGCGAAAACGGCAACTCTTTTTCCTAGCAACAGATCCAGGTAGTTCTTAAGCTGCTCTGCGCCCGGCTGAATAACGGGAATAAGGGTTCTATCGGCCTGTTGAGCTGTTACTTGTTTTTGCTGGGCGCTTACCGTAATGGCAAGAAAACAAGACAAGAAAAAAAGAATGCCGCTTTTCATTGTTTCAAATGGGTTGATACAGTTTAAAATTAAGCAATCGAATTTTGGGAAAAAAAATAAATCGGGCTGCCTCATTATGGTTACCTTGCAGCTTAAATAAGTACAGTATTATGTCTACGGTAAAAAGTGGTGATAAAATAAAGGTTCATTATCATGGTAAGCTTGTTTCGGGCGAGACATTTGACTCCTCGGCTGGTCGTGAACCCCTTGCTTTCGAGGTGGGTAGTGGCGCGGTCATAAAAGGATTTGATGATGGCGTAACGGGTATGGCAGTGGGAGAAAAAAAGACCATTCAAATTCCTTTTATGGAAGCCTATGGTCCCCACAGCCCCGAAATGGTCATCGAAATGCCCAAAGAGCGTTTTCCTGCCGACATGGACATTACGGTAGGGATGCCGCTGCAAATGAATGATGGACAGGGCCGCCAATTTCAGGTTACCATTACCGAGATCAAGGATAGCGCCGTATTACTGGATGCCAATCATCCATTAGCGGGTAAAGACCTGATCTTTGACCTGGAATTAGTCTCTATCGATGGAGGTAGTCCGCTGATCATTCTTCCTTAATTTTTCTCATGTTCGAAGGGTATGCTTACACGGTTGAGCAGCGTTTTTTGCGTTATGTTCAATGCGACACGCAGAGCGATCCTGCGTCTACAACTTTTCCCAGCACACCAGGGCAGAAAAAATTGGCAGCCCTGCTGGTAGAGGAGTTACATCAGATGGGTATTCTTGATGCCTATATGGACGAATGGGGCTATGTCTACGCCACCATCGAGCCCACTACATCAGCGACCCTTCCTGTAATTTGTTTTTGTGCCCATATGGATACGGCCCCCGATTGTAGCGGAGCCGGTGTAAGGCCAATAGTGCATCGTAATTACCAGGGCCAGGTACTGGTATTGCCAGATGACCCAACACAGGTAATCCGCGAAGAGGAGCATCCTTATCTACGAAACAAACACGGGCATGATATTATTACCGCCTCGGGTACTACTTTATTGGGGGCTGATGATAAAGCCGGAGTGGCCATCATCATGGATCTGGCTCATTTTTTGGTCACTCATCCGGAAATAGCGCATGGAAAGATTCGTCTCTTGTTTACACCCGACGAGGAGATCGGGAAAGGAACAAATCATGTTGATCTGCAAAAGCTCGGGGCCGATTTTGGGTATACGCTCGACGGCGGAGAATTGGGATCTCTCGAAGACGAGACCTTTTGTGCCGACGAAATAAAAGTTACTATACAGGGAGTGATCGTTCATCCGGGTTACGCTAAGGATAAACTGGTCAATGCGCTCAAGATAGCAGGGGCTTTACTAGCCACTCTTCCCGTCGATGGTTTATCTCCTGAGACCACAGCGGGCAGAGAGGGGTTTATTCATCCCGTCAGCGTGTCCGGTTTGGCCGAGGAATGCACCTTGCATTTTTTGATCCGTGATTTTACGGTCCAAGGACTGCACGATAAAGAAGAAATACTCCAGCGGCTGGTACAAGAGGTGATCAGTAGGTATCCGGGTGCCCGTTATGGGTGGACTAAAACCGAACAGTACCGGAACATGAAAGAAGTACTCGATCGTCATCCACATGTGGTAGGACTGGCTAGGGAAGCCCTGCAACGGGCGGGTCTATCTCTTCAACAAGAGAGTATCAGGGGTGGTACCGACGGAAGCCGACTTTCTTTTATGGGGCTGCCCTGTCCGAATCTTTTTGCCGGACAGCAATTGATTCATTCCAAGCGAGAATTTGTATCGGTGCAAGACATGCAAAAAGCGGTGGAGGTATTGGTGCATCTGCTCTGCATTTGCAGGGAGAAGAATAAGTCGTAACTTGTAAAAAAATTACCTATGGAGACGGTTGCTTTTCTAATTCCTTGGATCCTGCTGCTTGGGGTTGTGATGTCTGGACTTTTCACCATCAATCAAGGATATATTGGTGTTATCACCATGTTTGGAAAATATCGCCGGGTGGTACGACCAGGCTTAAATTTTAAGATTCCTTTTTTTGAGACCGTCTTTAAGAGGGTTTCCGTACAAAATCGCTCCGTGGAGTTGGAGTTTCAAGCGGTTACACAAGATCAGGCGAATGTCTATTTTAAAAGTATGCTGTTATACTCGGTACAAAACGCCGATGAAGAGACAATAAAAAAGGTGGCTTTTAAGTTTATTACCGACAAGGACTTGATGCAAGCCTTGGTGCGTACGATCGAGGGTAATATTCGTTCTTTTGTCGCTACCAAAAAGCAGGCTGAGGTATTGGGACTGCGTCGTGAGATCGTTCAGTATGTGAAAGTAGAAGTAGATCATTCGCTCGAGGAGTGGGGCTATCACTTGCAAGATTTGCAGATCAACGATATCACATTCGATAAACTTATTCTGGATTCAATGAGCAAGGTGGTGGCTTCCAATAACCTTAAGGCTGCGGCCGAAAATGAAGGACAAGCTTTGCTGATCACCAAGACAAAAGCGGCCGAAGCCGATGGTAACGCAATTAAAATATCCGCTGAGGCCGAAAAAGAGGCCGCCCGTTTACGAGGTCAGGGCGTAGCCCTGTTTAGAAAGGAGGTGGCAGCGGGTATGACGGAAGCAGCGGAGCAAATGAAGCAAGCCAATTTGGATACCAATGTCATTTTATTTAGCATGTGGACAGAGGCGATCAAGAACTTTGCTGAATATGGAAAAGGAAATGTGATCTTCCTTGACGGAAGTGCCGAAGGTATGGAGCAGACCATGAAGCAGATCCAGGCGCTGATGTTCAAATCATCCGGTACTATTTCTAAAGAGTAGGAACTTTTTTTAATTTGAATCAACCTATTTAACAGCACTACAGGCATGATCAATTTATTGCAGATCACCGACAGTCTTACCACCACAGCCAAGCGTGTGGCTGGCGATACCAATCAAGACGGCTATATAAGTTTGTGGGAATTACTTTCTACCGGGGGATGGATCATGATCCCGCTGGGTATCATGTTGCTGGCCGTGGTCTACGTTTTTGCCGAGCGATTTATGGCCATTCGGGAAGCCGGACGCATCGATCCCAATTTTATGAATATCATCCGCGATCATATTGTGACAGGAAACGTGGTCGCCGCCCGCAATTTTGCCAAGAATAGTAATAATCCCGTAGCCCGTATCGTCGATAAGGGTATTCAGCGGATCGGTAAGCCGATCGATGCCATTGAAAAGAGCATGGATAATGTGGGCGTTTTGGAAATGTACAAACTTGAAAAGAATTTGGGAGTGTTGTCCGTCATCTCCAAGGCGGCACCTATTTTCGGATTCGTGGGCACCTTGGTGGGGCTTATGCAACTTTTCTCCAGTATCACGACATCGAACGAATTTGAAGTCTCTACTATCGCCGGTGGTATTTATACAAAATTGATCACTTCTATTTCGGGTCTTGTTATTGGGTTGATCGCTTATTTGGGATATAGTTACTTGATGACCCAGATCGATAAGACTGCCCATAAAATGGAATCGGCCGCTGCCGATTTTCTGGACGTTTTACAAGAGCCTACTCGTTGATGACCCATGCGATTTAGAAGAAAACATAGCGAACAATCAGAGGTATTCACCGATTCCCTCAACGATATCTTATTTATCTTACTGATGTTCTTTTTGATCGTAGCGACCCTGGCCAATCCGAATGTGATCAGGGTGGGACTCCCCAAAGGATCAAAGGATACCAAGGCTAAGCAGCATATCATGGTCTCGATAGACCGTAATCAACAATTTTATCTGGGTACGACTCCGCTTGCGGCCGATCGATTCGAAGCCGCCCTTACCGACGAGATTAGACGATTTCGCAGCTTGGTCGATACGCCTACCGTAGTCATCAATGCGGACACCACTGCCTACTATGGCGAAGTTTACCAGATCATGCTACTGGCCAAAAAAGAAAAGGCAAAAGTAGTGGCCCGTATCGAATAAGAGATCAACGCCAGGCCCGAAGCATTCTCTGTTTTCCTTGCATATCCTCTTTTATCTCCGTTTTTAGCGAGCCTGCCTCCATTATCGATACGATGTCCATCGCATACGCTGCATTCAATTCGACAAAGAGCTGTCCGGTGGGCTTGAGATGCGACTGAGCAAGCAACACTAGCTGCCTATAAAAAATCAAGGGATCGGTACCGGGCGCAAACAAGGCCCGATGGGGTTCATGATCTAACACGCGCGCGCTCATCGCGGCCTTCTCATCGATACTGATATAGGGAGGATTGCTTACGATCAGATCGCAGAGGGGAAGATTCGACCAGGTCGATGGATGTAGCAGATCAGTTTGAACACAGGTAATATCGATACCCAGCACTGTGGCATTGTGTCGAGCTACCTTCAGCGCATTTTCATCAATGTCTGCTGCGGTCACTGATGCTTTTCTGATCCTTCTTTTCAGGGCTAAGGCAATACAGCCACTACCCGTGCCCATGTCGAGGATCTGGAGTTGCGTAACCGGAAAGCGGCAGTTGGAAATGATCCACTCGACCAGCTCTTCGGTCTCGGGTCTTGGTATGAGCACCTCTTTATTGACCATCAATTTTAATCCGCAGAACCAAGCTTCCCCCACGGCATATTGTAAGGGTTCTCCTGCTAAAATACGTTGGGCAAGCCCGGCAAGTCGGTCGAGCTGATCAGCGGAGAGTATGGTCTGTTGTAGTTTGTGGAATTGGTCTCTTTCCACTTGTAGTACATGCTCCAGTAAAAGGGTGGTCATGGCCCTGGCTTCGTCCCGCTCTATTTCTGATTGAAGCCAATTGGAGTAATGTTGGATCGATGTGGCCAGAGTCATCATGCCGTATGTATTACTGCCGAAAGCGGCTGCTGACGACTAGCTCTTTGCTTCCGGGAGTGTATTGGTAAAAGCCTTCACCGGTCTTGATACCCAGTTTTCCGTCTTTGACCAGTTGCTCTAATAAAGTTGCGGGTGCATATTTATCGGTCTTGAATCCTTCGTGAAGAACCTGCATGATCGATAAGCATACGTCAAGACCGATCAGATCGGCCAGCTGCAACGGCCCCATAGGGTGGGCCATGCCCAATTTCATAATGGTATCGATCTCTTCCACACCGGCTACCCCCTCTTGTAAACTACATATAGCCTCATTGATCATGGGCATCAGAATGCGATTAGCGATAAAGCCAGGAAAGTCATTGACCACACAAGGTACTTTTTGCAACGCCTTGCTGTACGAAACAATTTGATCGGTGACAGTCTTGTCGGTCTGTGGTCCTGTTATGATCTCCACCAGCTTCATGACCGGTACCGGATTCATAAAGTGCATACCGATCACTTTTTCGGGACGACGAGTAGCAGCAGCAATGGTTTGTATGGGGATCGAAGAGGTATTGGTCGCTAAGATGCAATGGGCTGGCGCTGCCGTATCGAGCAATTTGAATAAATTCAGTTTTATCTCTTTGTTTTCGGTGGCCGCTTCTACGACCAGCTCGGCCTCTTGCACCCCTTCGGTCAACGAAGTGTTCGTGGTCATATTTTGCAAGGTGGCATTTACTTGTTCTGTCGTGAGCGTGCCCTTGCTCTGCATTCGCTCCAGATTTTTTTTAATGGTGTTGATTGCTTTTTCGAGTTGCGCGCCATTTACATCAATCAGGGTCACTCTCCAGCCGTATTGTGCGAATACATGCGCGATCCCATTACCCATGGTGCCGGCTCCGATCACAGCCATTTTCTTCATAGTTATCCTTAGTTTTTCTTTTTGAAATCGCCTCGTTTCCACGATTCAATAAAATCAGCCCAGGCGGCTGGGTTAAAAATGTTCATTGGAGGCGTTTGCCCTTGGTAAACGGCCCGGTTCGCAATTTTATTCATTTGCATGCGGGTGGCTTCTCCGCCATCGCCCGGCACGGTACGAAGCAATAGTCTGCGGGTAGTAGCGTTGGTATTTTTTCGAGCGATCTCGTATTGATCGTCGGGAACTTGCACATTCACAAAATCTCTTGCGAATTGTTCAGGGGTTGGCCTGGGTTTAAGAACAGTGGCAGGCAGATAGACCGTATCGGCTACCAGCAACTGTACGATACTATACTGATTACCCACTAGGTTCCGGGGTATCGAAACCGTTTTTCCCTGGTAGCTTACGTGTGAGAATTCGACCTGATCTCCTTTTAGCACAACGATCGAGAAAACGCCTTGGTTATTGGTAATAGTACCCCTATTTTGTCCTTTGACCACGATACTAACGGCGGGTATGCCCACCAGGCTATCGGCTGTCATTACCACGCCGAATAACTGCACCACCGAGTCGCGCGTCGTTTCAAATTGCGCCTTGGCCAGGGAAGGGACTAAGATCAACAGGGCCAGCGAAAAAAGATAGGGGGTTTTCACTTGGCAAAATTAGTCAGTCCCGATTGAATTGTCCCAACAAATTGCCAGTTTCAATGTTTACTTTTGTACTCCTTTTGAAGCGCTGTTTAAATTTTAACAAATGACCGAATCGCAAATACTTGATGCGTTACGAAATGTACAAGAGCCCGACCTGGGCAAGGACCTGGTAACACTCAATATGATCAAGGATATTGCCATCGAAGGGCAGCAGGTTTCGTTTACGGTCGTGCTGACCACACCCGCCTGTCCGATGAAGGATATGATGCGTAATGCCTGTGTCAATGCCATACAACTCTTGGTCAATAAAGAAGCGGTGGTGCACGTACATTTTACCGCGCAAACCAGCACCAAGCGTGTAGATGGTTTATCTGTCTTGCCACAGGTCAAGAATATCATTGCGGTAGTTAGCGGAAAAGGGGGCGTGGGTAAATCGACCGTGGCCGCCAATTTGGCCCTAGCCTTAGCGCAGGGCGGTGCACAAGTCGGCTTGATGGATGCTGATATTTACGGGCCCAGTGTTCCCATTATGTTCGGTGTACGCGGAGAACGTCCGCTCATGAAAGAGGTCAATGGTAAAGGAATGATCGTTCCGTTGGAGCGATTTGGGATCAAGCTGATGAGCATCGGGTTGCTGGTCGATGAGAAGAACGCCGTCGTATGGAGAGGCCCTATGGCCAGTAGCGCAGTAAAGCAATTTGCTACCGATGTTTGCTGGGATGCGCTGGATTATCTCGTTATCGACATGCCTCCCGGCACTGGGGATATCCATCTTACCCTGTTGCAAACAGTCCCTGTAACCGGAGCGGTTATTGTTAGTACACCACAGGATGTGGCCTTGGCCGATGCTAAAAAAGGGATCGCCATGTTCGGGCAAGCGCAGTTGAAGATTCCCATCATTGGGCTGGTAGAGAATATGAGCTACTTTACACCGGCCGAATTACCCAATAATAAATATTATCTTTTTGGAAAGCAAGGCGGACGAAAATTAGCTGATGAATATGATCTTCCATTCTTGGGAGAGATACCCCTGGTGCAATCAATCCGAGAGGGCGGCGATCAAGGGGTACCGGTGATGATGAGTGACGATGCGGTCTCTAAGCAAGCTTTTGAGCAGTTTGCTGCCTTGGTGGTAAGAAGTATCGCAATGGGAAATGCTCATATCAAAACCGAGCACATCGCTACTATGGTTTAATATATTACCTTTCCAACAGCCTATAACTAGTATATGACCCGCCAGCAACTTATAGAGCAGATCATCCAGAAGCAATCCTACCTCTGCGTAGGACTAGACAGTGATATCGAAAAGTTGCCTGCTGGGATAACGCGTGATCCCGGCGGGGTACTTTCTTTCAATAAGGCGATCATCGATGCCACCCGTGCTTATTGCGTATCGTATAAGATCAATACGGCATTTTATGAGTCCTTAGGGGCAGCCGGTTGGTCGGTGATGGAGCAAACGGTGAATTATATCGGGCAAGAACATTTTTTGATCGCCGATGCCAAGCGAGGCGATATCGGGAATACTGCCGATCAATATGCAAAGGCTTTTTTCGAGACGCTCTCTTTTGATGCCGTTACCCTTGCCCCTTACATGGGATCCGACAGCATAAAGCCGTTCTTGCAATTTCCAGGCAAGTGGGGGATCGTGTTAGGTCTTACGTCCAACCCGGGGGCCGCTGATTTTGAATTACAGTCTTGCGGGGAGCAACTGCTTTATGAAAGGGTCATGCAAACCGCATCATCCTGGGGAAATCCCGGTAACATCATGTTTGTGGTGGGGGCTACTCGCTCAGAGCTGATCGGTGCCATCAGAAAACAATATCCCGATCATTTCTTTTTAGTGCCCGGCGTTGGTGCACAGGGCGGAAGTCTCGAGGAAGTCTCTCAGCAATCATTGACCCCTGAGGGTGGGCTGCTTGTCAATGTTAGTCGGGCCATCATCTTTGCTTCCTCTCAGTCGGATTTTGCCCAAAAGGCTGCTGCAGAAGCCAAACAGTATCAACAACAGATGGCGCTGCTCTTGCGTGAAATCCCCGCCCTCTCGTAGGGAGAAACGGGTGGCATTCGCTACCTTTGTGTTTCAAATTTCCTGCCATGGCCGTTCGGACCGACCTTTTTCAGCATCCCGATTATTTTGATGTTGATGCCTTGCTAAGCGATGAGCATAAGTTAGTGCGTGAATCGGTGCGCAATTACGTAAAAAAAGAAATTTCGCCCATCATAGAGGACTATGCGCAGCGCGCTGAATTCCCAACGCATATCGTTCGCCAATTAGGTGAAATGGGTTGTTTTGGGCCTACGGTCCCTGTGGAATATGGTGGGGGAGGATTGGATTATATCTCCTATGGACTAATGATGCAGGAGTTGGAGAGAGGCGATAGTGGTGTGCGCTCTACCGCATCCGTTCAGGGATCACTGGTCATGTTTCCGATACATGCCTATGGTAGTGAAGAGCAAAAAAGAAAATTCTTGCCCAAGCTGGCCAGCGGCGAGTGGCTTGGCTGTTTTGGTCTTACTGAGCCCAATCATGGTAGTGATCCGAGTAGCATGCTCACGCATTTTAGAGCTGATGGGGATCATGTTATTTTGAATGGAGCCAAAATGTGGATCAGTAATTCTCCTTTTGCGCAAGTGGCGGTGGTTTGGGCCAAAGATGAGACGGGTGAAATACACGGGTTGATCGTAGAAAGAGGAATGGAAGGATTTAGTACGCCCACCACACATGGAAAATGGAGTCTGCGCGCCTCCGCTACCGGTGAACTTGTATTTGACAATGTAAAGGTGCCAAGAACCAATATTTTACCGGGTGTAAAAGGATTACGGGGTCCGCTGAGTTGTCTTACCAAAGCGCGTTATGGGATTGCCTGGGGCGCTTTGGGTGCCGCCATGGATTGTTATGATACGGCTTTACGATATGCCAAGGAGCGAGAGCAGTTCGGGAAGCCGATCGCTGGATTTCAGCTGCAGCAAAAGAAATTGGCCGAAATGCTTACCGAGATCACCAAAGCACAGCTGATGGTATGGCGGTTGGGGGTGCTGATGAACGAAAAGAAAGTCACTCCTCAGCAAGTGAGTATGGCTAAGAGAAACTCCTGTGAAATCGCCACGCAAATCTGTCGCGATGCCCGCCAAGTATTAGGCGGTATGGGTATTACCGGAGAATACTCCGTTATGCGTCATATGATGAATCTGGAAAGTGTGATCACCTATGAGGGCACACATGATATTCACCTGCTGATCACGGGAATGGATATTACCGGGCTCAATGCTTTCAAATAGATTGCATGCGTATTTACCTGATCGGGTTTATGGGTGCTGGCAAATCGTATTGGGGTCCTCGGTTGGCTCGTGAGGCCGGTTTCCGTTTTTTTGATCTGGACCAGGTGCTCGAAGAAAGCCAGGGAGAACGCATCGACACTATTTTTTCTCAACAAGGAGAAGAGGCGTTTCGTCAAATAGAAAAGGACTGTCTTTATTTACTCACCGAAAGTCATACGCAATTCGTTATGGCTTGTGGAGGAGGCACCCCCTGTTTTTTGAATAATATCGAATACATGAAACAGTCCGGAAAAGTTATCTGGATCAATCCGGCCGTAGAGACGATTGCCCAACGGCTAATGACAGCCCGACAGCAACGACCGTTGCTGCAGTCGGTAACCGACGAGGAGCTTTTAGGGTACATTCAAAAGAAGATGGCCGACCGAAGATTGTATTATGAGCAAGCCGATCTTCGCATCGATCAGGAGCCGATCGATCTTTCCGCTGTTTTAAAATCGCTTTTGCATGCATAATCGTACTGGTGCATTGGGGGCAGCCATGTTAGCATTGGCTGTACTGACCGGGGCTTTTGGGTCGCACGGATTACAAAAATTAACGACCGACCCCACCGTGCTGGAGCCCTATAAAACAGCGGTGCAGTATTTATGCTGGCACGGGTTGGCTATTTTGATCTTGTGGGCGGCGGGCGATCGTTTGACCGAACGCGGTCGCAAGGTGGTCGTTACTTTTTTTATGGCCGGCATCATCCTTTTTTGTGGCTCTCTTTTTTTTCTGACCCTTGCTAAAATTTATCAGCTGTCCTATACCGGTATCGTGTTTTTAACGCCCATTGGAGGCTCGTTGTTTGTGGGAGGGTGGTTGTACCTGACTTACCTCCTGATCGCTAAACAAAGAAACTGATTATCTTTGTTCGAATGGCTAGCAAGCGCCGTAATACGTCTAAAAAAGGGGATACTGAAAACCGTAAAGGAGATAAAGGTCTTCGCGAGTTTACTGATGAAAAAGAGGATGCCATCAGTTGGGTCGAACTGGCCCGCGACGAACGAACCTTGAAGATCATTGGTCTTCTCTTTTTGGTCCTTTCCATTTTTCTATTTATTTCCTTTGCCTCTTACTTGTTTACCTGGAAGCAAGACCAGGCCATAGCGCAACAAGGATTTTCAGCTTTGCTCTACGAGGATAAGCCGGCCCTTAATTGGTTGGGTCGACTCGGTGCCGTGGTCTCTCATTTTTTCTTTTTCAAGGCATTTGGTATCGCTTCTTTTTTGGTCTGTACTTTCTTTTTTGTCGTTGGGGTCAATTTACTTTTTCGACAAAAGGTGTTCTCTATTTGGCGTAATCTTAAGTATGTTACGGTGGGCACTACCGTTCTCTCTGTATCCATGTCCTTTCTTTTTGCGGGAAGTGCTTTTGCGTTTGGTGGGGGAGTAGGAAATCTGCTTAATCGTGAGTTGCAGGGTTTTTTGGGGCTAGTCGGTACCGGTGCTTTCTTGTTGCTGGTGGTTGGGGCTTACGTTATTTGGCAGTTCAATCCCAGCTTTTCCTTTCTGAAAAAAACGGTTGTACCGGCAGAAGAACTTTCTGTCGAAGAGAATACAGCGAAGAGTACAGATGAAGCAAATGAAAGTGTAGAGCAAACGGAGCATCCAACTCCCATGCCGATCACAGAAGGGAAAGAAGAACCCAAGCCACTGGATGCTTCTTTTATTCCACCCGTCACGGGCCCGACGATCAATGATAGGTATGCTCAGGGAGCGAATGCGCTTCAGTACCACGAAGGACCTTCCACCGACAAATCTGATTCCACTAGTACAGACGCAAACGAAGTGTTGCCCCTTGAACCTGTTTCGATCCCGCTAGAGCTGTCCCCCGCTGCCATCGCCGATGACATTGATTCGATTGACGGCGATTCGATCTCACTTGAATCAAGCCAGACAGTAGAGGCAGAAGAGGAGAAAGCAGATCCGGCCACGAAGTTAGACGTGACGCCGACTGAAGAGCTCTCTCCTGTGGAGGACACCACGGGTACGGACGATCTTGAATTAGAGATCAAGACTGTGCCTGAGGAGGGGACCGAAGAGGACGCCATTGTTCCAGAGAACCTTCCACCCTACGAGCCCACGCTTGATCTTAGTAATTACAAGTATCCCTCTTTGAGTCTGCTCGAGCAACATGGCTCCGACAAGATCGTGCAGGACAATAACGATCTCGAAAATCAAAAGAACCAGATCATCACTACGCTTCGCAATTATGCGATCGAGATTCAAAAGATCAGTGCTACTATTGGGCCTACGGTAACCTTATACGAGATCGTACCGGCTCCCGGAGTACGTATATCACGCATCAAGAATTTGGAGGATGATATTGCACTCAGTTTAGCCGCATTGGGCATTCGTATTATTGCTCCCATACCCGGAAAGGGGACCATTGGTATAGAGGTGCCCAATATCAAGAAGACCGTGGTAAGCATGCGGAGTTTACTTTCATCAGAGAAGTTTCAACACAATAATTATAGTTTGCCTATCGGTATTGGAAAACGTATCGATAACGAAAATTATATCGTTGATCTCACTTCGATGCCCCACTTGTTGATGGCGGGCGCGACCGGTCAGGGTAAGTCGGTGGGATTGAATGCCATCCTTGTTTCTTTGCTATACAAGAAACATCCGTCTCAACTCAAGTTCGTGTTGATCGATCCCAAAAAAGTGGAGTTGAGTATCTATCGTCATATCGAAAAACATTTTTTAGCTAAGCTGCCGGGCGAGGAGGATTCCATTATTACCGATACCAAAAAAGTGATCCATACTCTGAATGCACTTTGCATAGAGATGGACAATCGTTATGACTTGTTAAAGGAGGCGGGTGCGCGTAATATCAAGGAATACAACGAAAAGTTCATCAAGCGGAAGCTCAATCCGCAAAAGGGCCATCAATATCTTCCTTTCATCGTGCTGGTCATCGATGAGTTTGCCGATCTGATCATGACGGCTGGCAAGGAGGTGGAAACTCCCATTACGCGTCTGGCCCAGCTGGCCCGCGCCATTGGAATTCATTTGATTATTGCTACTCAGCGCCCTTCTGTCAATATTATTACCGGTACCATCAAGGCCAATTTCCCGGCCCGTATTGCCTTTAAGGTTTCTTCCAAGATCGATTCCCGTACCATTTTGGATACCGGGGGGGCTGAGCAGTTGATCGGGAAGGGGGATATGCTTATTTCACATCATGGAGAGCTGACTCGTTTGCAGTGTGCTTTCGTTGATACGCCCGAGGTGGAGCGCATCGTTGATTTTATCAGCGAGCAGCAAGGATACCCACAGGCCTTTTTATTGCCTGAATATGTCGATGAAAAGGAAATGGAGGGGCGGGAACTTGATTTGGATGACCGGGATTCACTCTTCGATGATGCAGCTCGCATGATCGTTCAACAGCAGATCGGCTCTACCTCCCTGCTGCAACGCAGAATGAAATTAGGCTATAACCGGGCCGGTCGATTAATGGATCAGCTTGAGATCGCCGGTATTGTAGGGCCGGCACAGGGCAGTAAGCCTCGTGAGGTACTCATTAAGACCGAGGCCGATTTGCAACGCCATCTGGAGCAACTTGGGTCCTGATTTTTGTTAGCATCTTGTTAAGACCTAAGCCCTTAGAAAGCCCTTTGCTTTTGCTTCGTCTAATTCAGGAATTGGTATATCTTCGGCGCAACTTTATCGATCGTAAAACCCCTACATGAAAACAAGTTACCTGTTGACACTGCTGATGGTATGGCAAATAGCTTCTCTGTCTGCGCAAACCAGTTCTGCTGTTCGTAACGACCCCGAAGCCAAAAAAATATTGGATGCGGTCAGTGCTAAGTTCAAATCATATACTTCTGTACAGGCTTCCTTTACGTATAAGGTAGAGAATGCGACGGGAAAGGTCTTGTCCACCAAAACGGGTACTATTACTATGAAGGGAACCAAGTATCGCCTGGTTTTTGGCGGGCAGGAGATCATCTGCAATGGGACAACTGTTTGGAATATTGACAAGGCTGCCAATGAGGCGACCATCAGTACGCTCGATGCCTCGAGTGGAATGATTACGCCGCAAAAACTGTTCTCTAATTTCTATGATAAAGACTTCTTGTATGTTTTAAACGGAGATAAAAAAGTGGGTGCCAAA
>JBIIHS010000124.1:0-5193 GCA_044235515.1 Chitinophagaceae bacterium
CCAACGAAGTCTTTCCGATACCGGGAGGTCCGGCAAAGCAAAGAATAGGGCTTTTCATATCGCCTTTGAGCTTTAAAACGGCCAGATGCTCCAAGATCCGCTCTTTGATCTTGCGCATCCCATAATGATCTTTATCGAGCGTAACGCGGGCCTTTCTGAGATCGTAATGATCTTGCGTACAACTACCCCAAGGCAGATCGAGCATCAGATCAAGATGATTATACACTACAGAATAATCAGGCGTGCTAGGGTGCATGCGCTCCAATTTCTCAATCCCTTTTTTGAAGGCATCCTTAGCGGCGGCCGGCCAATTTTTTTCTTCAGCCTTTTTTTGCATTTCCTTGATCTCTTGGGCATTGGTATCGCCCCCTAACTCTTCTTTAATGCTCTTGAGTTGTTGTTGCAGAAAATATTCTCGCTGCTGCTTATCGAGTTCGGTGCGCGTCTTGGTGGTGACCTTATTGCGCAGCTCTGCGAACTGTAGCTCTTTTTGCAATAACTGCATCAGCAGATCAGCACGCTGCCGCAGGGGATCGGTCTCGAGTAAACGCTGCTTCTCCCTGATATCGGTATTGAGATTGCTCGATACGAAGTGCACTAAAAAAGAGGGATTCTCGATATTACGAAGTATAATGCCAGCCTCCGTAGGAATATTGGGAGAAAGTTGAATGATCTGCCCAGCCAACTCTTTTATACTCGCGATATAGGCGTTAAAGTCTTCGTCCTGTGGAACATTCTCATCGGGCATAGCCTTGATAGCCGCCTTGAAATAGGGTTCCTCAGCAACGATCGATTCGATACTAAAACGAAGTTTACCCTGTATGATGATCGTGGTTCCACCATCAGGCATCTTGATCAATTTCACAATGCGGGCAATAGTACCAACACGCTCCAGATCGGCTACACCCGGATCTTCTACCCCGCTATCCTTTTGGGCCACCACACCGATCAGCTTGTCGGCTTTGTAGGCATCTGTAACGGCACGGATGCTCTTATCGCGGCCCACGGTAATAGGGATAACCACTCCTGGAAAAAGAACCGTGTTGCGCAAGGGAAGTAAGGCAATGGACTCCGGCACCACCAGCTCTTGACCATCATCTTGTCCTCCCTCATTCAATGGAATGATGGGTAAAAAATCCATTTCTTCCTCGGAACGCAGCAGCATATTATCAACTCTCATAATTGCAAAAATTTAGACATTCTGTCACATCCTGGTCCATAATAGGACAAAAGTGATGACAGACTGAGGAAATACTAAAGGGCCAATAATCATGCCCCGGGGGAAGCACCTGACAAAATGGATCGATCTATAACAAGGTCATGCCAATAGAGAGCTGAAAACCCTGATTTTTCCAACGAGAGTCGTTGGTCAGGTCATTGATATCATTGAGACCGATAAAGTAGCGTCCATTGATCCGGAAAATACCGGCCTTGAGCTGCACACCACCCAGCATGGAAAAATCGCCCTGCTTAAAGGCGTTTTGGGCATTTTGCCCAAAGGAATTCGTTCGGTCAAACAAGATACCGAACTGAGGACCGGCCTGTAGTGAAATAAATCCACCTCCGATTTTGTAATTGACCAAGATGGGAATGGACAGATATTCCATCTTCACCGAGCTCAGCCCCCGAAAGGCATTATTCAGCAAATTATTATAGTTGGAGTCAAGCGCGGTTCTATACTGATTGATATTCACTTCGGGTTGCAAAGCCAATTGCTTGGAAAGTTTGATCTCGGCAAAAGCACCCAGGTGATATCCGTACGAAAATTCATCCCGAAACGACTTGCCTTCAACTTTGGTAATATTCGTGCCGGCCTTTACACCCAAATGAAATTGGGCCGAAGCGGATAACGAAAAAAGTACAGCAAACAACGATACAAAAAGTTTCGATCTCATATAAGATGGTTTGAACGTGGTTCTCAAATATACTAGGAGTAAACAGTTGCTCAGTGGCAATTGTTATCCACGGGCTGTTAATCTTTTGAAAATAATTCGATCAGCGTAATTTCAGGGAGCATTCCGACTCTTCCGGGATAGCCGATAAATCCAAATCCGGTATTTACATAGAGTTTCTGTCTTTCCTGCTCATAGAGTCCGGCCCACTCCTCGTAAAAATATTGTACCGGACTCCAGCGAACACCCGGCAGCTCCACGCCAAATTGCATTCCATGCGTATGACCCGATAAGGTCAGATCAATATCCTTGTAACGTTCACACACCTCTGCCTTCCAGTGAGAAGGATCATGGCTCATCAATATCTTGAATGGAGCTGTTGAGCCGGCTCCGTAGGCCTTGGCCAGATCGCCATATTTTGGAAAGCGAAGCTTGGCACTCCAATTCTCCACGCCCAGCAACAAGATTTGCTCGCCCTCTTTCTCTAGTACGATCTGCTCGTTGAGCAAGAGTCGCCATCCCATCCTCTCTTGAATTTTCTTTAGCGATTCCAAGTTGGCCTGTTTTTCAAGGTCGCTATCCCATTTCACATAATCGGCATAATCATGATTGCCCAGCACAGAAAATACGCCCAGCGGAGCCTTAAGCCGACTGAACAAATCGATATAGGGGGCCATTTCGGTCGCCACATTATTGACCAGATCGCCCGTAAATAAAATGAGATCGGGCTGCAGCGCCAGTACTTTTTCTAATCCCCGCTCAACGGCAGCATGATCGGTAAAACTTCCTGAATGAATATCGGAGAGATGAACCACCCGTAACCCATTAAAAGCCGTTGGCAAATTGTCGAATCGAAGTTGAATTTTCCTTACCTGGTAACGATACCGATTTCCCATACCATAGGTAAGCATGCCAAATAAACCTGAACCGGCAAGCATACCCGCCCAACTTAAGAAAGCGGAGCGCGAGATGGCTTCTCCTTCTTTTCCGCTAGCGGTAGGAGTGGAAAACAAGCGGGAGGCCCCCCATTGAAGACCTCTTCTGATATCATCCGTCAAAAAGAAAAAAGCGGCCAATAGTTTGGCCAGCACCAGCCCCGCAATAAGTGCGAACAGCACAGAGCGCGGAAATTGACCGGTATTCTTAGAAAATAAAAAAGGTAAAAAAAGAAGTAACAACAGGGAACAGGCCGATATGAACCAGTACGATCCGTGCAAGACCAGCCGGGCCCTATTACTGGCCCCGCTGCTCAAATGACGAACTACCTGAAAAACATAAAAGTCAAGCAGGAGTAGGAAACCAAGAAAGATCCACCAAAAGGGGCCACTTCGCATCAGGCAGCAAATTTAATGGGCAAAACTTAATTTTGTGATTTTACGCTAATCAGGCATCTTTACCACTAACATTTTCAACCAAGGGGAAGTTCAGTCAATTATGGGAAGAATCATTGGGGTAGCTAACCAGAAAGGGGGAGTCGGAAAAACCACCACAGCCATCAATCTTGCGGCCAGTTTTGCCGTGCTCGAATACAAAACATTGCTGGTGGATGCCGATCCGCAAGCCAATAGTACGACCGGTGTCGGATTCGACCTGCAAAATATAACACAAAGTCTTTACGACTGCATGGTCAATCAGGCCAAGGCCAAAGATGTAGTGCTCAAAACAGAGATCCCCAACCTAGAATTGATCCCCTCGCATATTGACTTGGTTGGCGCCGAACTGGAGATGATCAATTACCCCAACCGCGAAACCGTGCTCAAGAATCTGGTAGAATCGGTCAGGGGTGATTACGACTTTATTGTGATCGATTGCTCTCCTTCGCTAGGACTTATTACCGTCAATGCCCTAACGGCCGCCGATGCTGTCGTTATTCCCGTACAGGCTGAATTTTTTGCCTTGGAGGGATTAGGTAAATTGCTCAATACGATCAAAATCGTGCAAAGCAGACTCAACACCGAGTTAGCGATCGAAGGCATCTTGATGACCATGTACGATGGACGACTTCGTTTATGCAATCAAGTGGTAAGTGAAGTGCGAAGACACTTCGAGGATATGGTGTTTACGACCATCATTCACCGAAATGCCCGTCTAGCCGAAGCACCCAGCACCGGCAAGCCTGTTATCCTTTACGATGCCAATAGTAAGGGGGCCATGAACTACCTTAATCTCGCCAAAGAGATCTTGCAAAAAAATAACCTGACCCGAATTAAAAACGAAGAAAAGATCTTAGAACTCTAACCTATGAGCAACCCCAAGCAACATAAAGAACAGTTGGGCAAAGGGATTCGCTCACTGCTACAAGGTATCGACACGAACATGAAGACCTCCGCCGGTCAACTCAAGCCCTCCGTGGTAGAATCAGCTACGACCAGCACGCGAATCGCTGTGGCGGACATAGAGCCAAACCCCAAACAACCCCGTCGCGACTTTGATGAAACGGCCCTGAAGGAACTGGCCGAGTCTATTCGACAGCACGACATCATTCAGCCGATCACTGTTGCCAAACTTTCTACTGGAAAATATCGTCTGATCTCGGGTGAGCGTCGCTGGCGCGCCGCTAAACTGGCCGGGCTTTTGGATATTCCCGCTTATCAGCGTCAGGCCAATGACCAGCAACTGTTAGAATTGGCCTTGTTGGAAAATTTACAGCGAGAAGATCTCAATGCGGTTGAAGTGGCCCTCAGCTACAAAAGAATGATGGATGAACTGCACTATACCCAAGAGCAAGTGGCAGAACGCATGGGTAAAGATCGCAGCACAGTGGCCAATATCATTCGGTTGCTAAAACTCCCGCCCGATATTCAGTTGGCCGTTCGAAAAGGTTCCCTGAGCATGGGACATGCACGTGCCCTGCTGGCCATTGAACTGGTAGATGTTCAACTCTACGCTTTCAATGAGATCAAGAAAAAAGAATTATCGGTCAGACAAACTGAATTGTTGATTCAGCAACTCAAAAAGCAAGAACCGGCCGCCGCAAAAACAAAAAAAGGGTCAGCCTCCTCTCCCCTCAAACGGATCGAAGACAAACTGGCTTCCCATTTCAGTACGCGGGTTCGCATCAAGCAAAATCGCGACGGACAGGGACAATTGATCATAGAATATTATTCTTCCGAAGAGTTCAATAAAATACTTCGGCAACTGAATGCGCCGCTCGATTAATGAAATCGTTCTTCTTTTTTTGCTACGTCAGTTTTTGCCTACTGCTTTCCTTGCCATCGCAAGGACAAGATAGCGCGCAGGCTCCCCTTAATCGATATGATGCCGCCACGGCTGCACATCCTCCCAAAAAAGCGGCATTAAG
>JBIIHS010000013.1:0-16198 GCA_044235515.1 Chitinophagaceae bacterium
ATAATGCAGTATCCCTTTAATATGATCGCCAGCGATGCGAGTATTCGGGTGCTTAATGCCGGTGTTCCCCATCCCAGAGGATATGGGACCAATGCAAGAGTATTAGCCAAGTATGTGCGCGAAGAAAAGGTCATCCCACTAGAAGAAGCAATTCGTCGCATGACCTCGCTGCCGGCCCAACAATTCAGGATCGACTCCAGAGGGCTCCTGCTTCCGGGTTATTTTGCCGATATCGTAATCTTCGACGAGAATAAAGTGCAAGATCTCTCTACCTTCGATAAACCACATGCTTATACCACTGGTTTTGAGTACGTACTGGTCAATGGACAATTAACGGTAGAAAAAGGTCTCCATACCGGTAAGCGCGCCGGAAAAGCATTATATGGGCCGGGTACCTCCTCAAAAAAATAAACACAGTTCCTAAAATCATTTCATCCACCTCCTTAAATGTCATTTTGATTTACATTCGGTCACTTCGCGATCTCTAAAAACCTCTTACCGCTAAAACCATAGTATGAAAAAAATCAGCTCGCTTCTTTTAGCTATCCTCACTTTCTATTTCTCCCTAACCCTTTCTGTTCAAGCACAGGTAGTGAGTGTCGCCACGCAACCCTCTCAAGTGGGATTTTCATCCGATCGGTTGGCCCGCATCGATAGCACGATCGATCGTTGGGTCAAGCAGGGGTGGATGCAAGGCGGAACCGCTCTGATTATCCGCAACGGCAAGATCGCATATCATAAAGGCTTTGGCTATAGCGATCTCGACAGCAAAACACCTATGCAGAAAAACGATATTTTCCGGATCGCTTCGCAGACCAAGGCGATCACCAGCGTGGCTATTATGATGTTATTTGAGGAGGGGAAGCTACTGCTCGATGATCCGGTATCAAAATTTATTCCCGCGTTCAAGAGCCAACAAGTGCTCAATACATTCAATGAAGCTGATACCACTTATACAACGGTGCCGGCCAAGAGAGAGATCACCATTCGGCAATTGCTTACGCATACCTCTGGACTTGGCTATGCCAGTATCGGCACCAAAGAGGCGAATGCCATCTATGCAAAAGCTAATTTGACCGCCGGTCTTAATGTTCAAGGTGATGACCTGCTCAGTGCCATGAATCGGCTGGCCAAGATGCCCCTTATGCATCAACCGGGAGAAAAATGGACCTACGGACTCAATACCGATCTGTTAGGTTGTTTGGTCGAGGTCATATCAGGCAAGACATTGGACGCTTTCTTCAAAGAGAGAATATTCATGCCCCTGGGCATGAAGGATACTCACTTTCTGCTGCCGAACGAAAAAGCAAAACGCCTCGTCGCTCTATATCGCGAAATGCCCGACGGAAAATTGGTCAAGGCTACCGCATATTTACTCAATGGCAAATCTGTAACTCCCGATTATCCGCTCATCGCCAGCACCTACTACTCTGGGGGTGCCGGTCTTTCATCGACTATCGAAGACTATGGTATCTTTTTACAAATGCTGCTCAATGAAGGGATGTACAACGGAAAAAGATTATTGAGCCGAAATAGTGTTCGGCTGATGACCACTAACCAGATCGGGGAGGTACCCTACGGAGGAGCCAATGATAAATTCGGTTTAGGCTTTGCGGTAGTCACCGATAAAAGCAGTGGGCGCACCCATGCGAACGAGGGCACCTTTAGCTGGGGCGGCGCCTTTGCTACCTCGTATTGGGTAGACCCTAAAGAAAAAATGGTTTACCTCTTCTATCGCCAGTTACAAAACACCACTAAGGGAGAGATGGTCGAAAAATTTCGAGCACTGGTGTATCAAGCCATCAATGATTAAAACGAAACTAATTTAGCGATCGTTTCTTCCAAACGACTCTTGGCTAAAAACTGTTGCTCCAGCACCGTGCTGAACGGGACAGGCGTATCCAGCGAAGCGCAGCGCATGACGGGCGCGTCGAGGTAACTAAAACAATGTTCTGCGATCCATGCAGCAATCTCGCCACCAAATCCACCGGTAAGGGTGTCTTCGTGCAAGACCAAAACGCGCCCGGTTCGTTTAACCGAATCAGCAATAGCTTCGTAGTCGAGGGGAACCAAGGACCGCAGATCGAGTATATCTAAGGAACAGTCGGGATGTTGCACTGCGTATTCCTGTGCCCAATGAACGCCCGCTCCATAGGTAATAACAGAGACATCCGTTCCGGATAGTACACGATTAGCTTTCCCGATCTCCATTTCATAATAGGTTTCAGGGACCATCCCGGATACAGAGCGATAAAGAGCCTTATGCTCAAAAAATAAAATAGGATTAGGGTCATTGAGCGAAGCGATCAACAATCCCTTGGCATCAGCAGGACAAGAAGGATACACCACTTTTAATCCGGGTACATGCGTAAACCAGGCTTCATTGCTTTGGGAATGAAACGGGCCGGCTCCCACGCCGGCACCCGTAGGCATACGAATCACTACGTTGGCAGTCTGGCCCCAGCGGTAATGAATCTTTGCCAGATTATTGACGATCTGATTGAAGCCAACGGAAACGAAATCGGCGAATTGCATTTCGACCATACTGCTATAGCCCTCCAGCGCAAGACCAAGTGCCGTCCCAATGATAGCGCTTTCGCAAAGTGGTGTGTTACGAATGCGGCCTTTACCAAATTTTTTTACCAACCCTTCTGTGATCTTAAAGGCTCCTCCATACTCGGCAATGTCCTGCCCCATCAGCACTAAATTTGGATCTCGCTCCAATTGCATGCTAAGTGCTTCGCTAATAGCATCGATCATTCTCAATTCGCGTGATGCGCCCGCCTGCGAAGTAGCACTTGTCAATAACAATTCGGGTAATGAATGACGCTTGGCATGAACATCATCCAATTCATTATCTAGGGTAGCAATCACTGGAGCCGGGGCCAATCCAATGGCTAATTCCGATTCTATGGCCGATTTAAATTCATTGCGGATATCAGCTACCTGCCATTCGGTAAGTGCTCCTTGCTCGATCAAATACCGCTCATAGTTTTTTATCGGATCCTTTTGTTCCCATTCCTTGAATAACTCGCCGGGAACATACTTGGTACCACTAGCCTCTTCGTGCCCGCGCATCCGAAAGGTCATACACTCTATCAGATATGGTTTTTGATAACGAAGACAATACTCTCTTACTCCTTTGATCGTATCATAAACGGTGAGTAGGTTATTGCCATCGATCCGGATTCCTTCCATACCGTACCCTTTGGCCTTATCGACCAGACTTTCGCAACGGTATTGTTCGTTGACCGGGGTGCTTAAGCCATACCCATTGTTCTCGATCAAAAAGATCACAGGCAGATCCCAAACGGCAGCCACATTGAGCGCCTCATGAAAATCACCTTCGCTCGTGCCCCCATCACCGGTAAAGGCAAGTGCTACTTTTTGTTTCGAGGCCAGCTTTGCCGCCAAGGCTGCCCCATCTGCCAAGGCCAGTTGCGGACCCAAATGAGAGATCATGCCACAGATATGGTGTTGGCGGCTACCAAAATGAAAACTTCTCTCGCGGGCCTTGCTGTATCCTTGCTGGGTGCCCTGCCACTGTAGAAATAATTTATGCAAGGGCATTTGGCGTGTAGTAAAGACACCGAGATTACGATGAAGGGGCATGATCCATTCGTCCGATTCGAGGGCCAGTGTAGCACCGACCGCAATGGCTTCTTGACCGATACCGCTAAACCATTTCGAGATCTTGCCCTGCCGTAGCAAGACCAACATTTTGTCTTCGATCATTCGTGGCCACAAAAGTTGCCGGTACCAGGCGACCAGTTCGGCATCACTATAATTTTTTCGATCGAAAAGCATAGTATAAAGTTCCGTAAAATATATGGATAGTGTTGATCAGATCACTACGAGTTCATAAAAGTCCTCGGGCCTAAGATAGCGTTGAGCCAGCTCTTGCAAGTTGGCCGCCGAAAAATGTTTGATCGTGTCGATCGTCTTATAAAAGTATCCTTCATCGACTCCGTGCAAGATCAGATTTTTCCATCTGCCCATCAATTGAAAGGGACCATCGAGATCACCCAATAATCCACCCATCATGTAATTGCGCACTAATAAAAGCTCCTCCTCCCCTACCGGTTCATTACGCAGACGCTCCATTTCGCGGTATACTTCGGTTATAGTGGCCTCCGTCACCTCTTTTCCAGCTTCTGTACTGATCATCCAGGCGCTTTGCTGTTGCAGATTCATCAAGTAACTATGAATGCCGTAAGTATACCCTTTGTCTTCTCGAATATTGCTCATTAGACGCGATCCAAAAAATCCTCCTAATACAGCATTCAGCAGCTGGGCTGGAATAAAATCAGGATGATGACGATTCGGAAAAAGCCGAGCCATTCTAATGGCACCCTGCATTCCCTGCTTATCGTTGTCGATCCTGTATTTTTTGGTACTGGCCGGGACAATAGGATGTATCGGACAGTTGAGTGGTGTAGCCGGCAGGTCGCCAAAGAATCGATTGAGTTGACCCAGTAAGCCAGTAGGAATTTTTCCAGCCACGAATAGCAAGGGCTGTGCTTGTTGATAATGCGTCTCGTAAAATCGAAGTAGGGTAGACCGCTCCAAGGCATCGAAGGCCTCGGCCGAACTGAATTTTCCATACGGGTGATCGGCGCCGAACAAATACGTGTCGATCAGTCGACCCGCTACAAAATCGGCCTTATGAAGATTGACCTCGAGCCGCTGCTTCATATTTTGACAATAAAGCTGCAATTCATCCTCAGGCAAGACCGATTCGGTTACCACCTCTCTGACAATGGGCAATAAAGAATCGATATGCTTGGCCATGCAATGCAATACCAACGAGGCTTGCTCGTTATAACAACTCCTGTTCAAGTAGGCCCCAAAATAATCAACCGCCTCGTTGATCTGTAAGGCATTTTTGGTACGGGTTCCATTGCGTAATAAGAAATTAGCGGTAGCCGCAACCAGATTTTGACTTTCGAAACTATTTCCCGCCGGATAAAGCCATTCAAGTTGCAAGACATCTTCCGCCCCGGCATTCATCATATAGACCGGTATACCATTGTCGAGTGTGGCCCGTTCAAGAGGCCGTAATGTCAGTTGATAAGCAACGGCATCGACAATGGGGGGCGGCTGTGTTCTGTTGGGCATATCCATTTATTTGGAGGCGAGATAGTAGAGCGTGTTGCCATTTTCTTCTCTGAAAATAGAGCGCGCCTGCTCACGAATGGATGCGGAACTTACCGCCTCATACTTACCAAGTTCCTGATTCATTTCGGTCGCATCGCCCAACCATTCGTAATAGGCCAGACTAGAGGCGCGGCTCATCACGCTCATATCTTCAAAGGCGATCATGCTCTCTGTCTTGTTCTTTACCTTTTGAAGCTCATTATCGGTCACTTTCTCTTCTATCACTTTTTGCAATTGTACCTGCAGCGCCGCTTCGGCTTTCTCCATGCTTACCCCCTTGACCAATTTTCCTTCGATGGTAAGTAAGCCGGGATCGTTACTGCCAAAATGATAACAGTCAATACTGCTGAACAGTGGCTGTTCTTTGACCAGTGCATGATACAAACGAGAAGAAGCACCACTGCCTAAAATATCGGTGAGCAGATCAACAGCATGATACGCCCGATCTTTTCTGCCAACCATATGCCAGGTCTTGCATAACATATCGAGTGGCACGGGGGCCTTGACCGTTAGTTGACGAGCTGCTGTCTGCACGGGTTCAACCGGTAAATTTCGCTCGTATAAGGTCCCCGAAGGAATATCTCCAAACCATTTTTCAGCCAACTGTTTGACTCGCTCCGTATCGACTGCTCCGGCCACTACCAAAATAGCATTGCAAGGTGTGTAATGCTTATAGAAAAAAGAGCGCACCTGTTGTAAAGTTGCCTTTTCGATATGAGACAATTCTTTGCCAATGGTCATCCAGCGATAAGGATGTACCTGATAGGCCAGCTCGCGCATCTTATGCCAGCTATCTCCGTAGGGCTTATTAAGATAGTTCTCTTTGAACTCCTCACAAACGACCTTTCGTTGGGTGGCCAGGCTTTTCTCGCTAAAGGCCAACGATAACATACGATCGCTCTCTAGCCAAAAGGCCGTTTCGAGATTATCGGCGGGCAGTTGAATATAATAATTGGTCAGGTCATTCGTGGTATAGGCATTGTTCTCGCCACCGGCCATTTGCAGGGGTTCGTCGTATTCGGGAATGTTCACCGAGCCCCCGAACATCAAATGCTCAAAAAGATGTGCAAATCCCGTGTGAGAAGGGTCCTCGTCTCGGGCCCCAACATTATACAAAACATTCACAACGGCCATGGGCGTAGAGGAATCAGGATGCACCAACACCCTTAACCCATTTGACAAGGTAAAACGATCGAACTGGATCATGGTAAAAAGCAAAGTTAACCCTCCTTTGGTCAACAACTACCAGTCATTTCTTGTTATCTAACAATACCTTTGCCCCATGCAAACCGATCAGTTATTACACAAAGCGCTTCAATTTGAATTTTTATCGCCAGAAGAGGGCCTGTGGCTGTTCCAGCAAGCCCCCTTGACCGAGTTAATATGGGTTGCCGATGAACTCAGAAAGAAACAAGTGCCGCATGGTAAGGTTACCTGGCAAATCGACAGAAATGTCAATACCACCAACGTTTGCATTGCAAACTGTAAATTTTGCAATTTTTACAGAATACCGGGTCACGCCGAGGCCTATATTACCACGATGGACACGTATCGCGAAAAAATTCGCGAGACCATTCGGTATGGTGGCGATCAGCTATTGTTGCAAGGCGGTCATCATCCCGAACTAGGTCTGCAGTTTTACGTAGATCTTTTCAAATCGATCAAAAATGAATTCCCCGATATTCGCCTGCATGCATTAGGCCCTCCCGAAGTAGCCCATATTACCAAACTCGAAAAGAGCACGCATCACGAAGTGCTCAAAGCACTCAAGGCCGCCGGAATGGATTCGCTGCCCGGAGCTGGAGCAGAGATCTTGGTCGATCGGGTACGAAGACTGGTATCTAATGGTAAATGCGGAGCTCAGGAATGGCTTGATGTAATGCACGAGGCACACAAACTTTATATCCCCACTTCGGCCACTATGATGTTCGGGCATGTTGAGACCCTCGAAGAGCGTTTTGAGCATCTGATCCGATTACGCGATGTACAAGCTAAAAAGCCCAACGACTCAAAGGGATTTTTAGCCTTTATTCCCTGGACCTTTCAGGATGTGGATACCTTGCTCGCAGAAGTAAGAGGCGTTCAAAATCTGACCACGAGAGAAGAGTATATCCGTATGATCGCCATCAGCCGTATCATGCTGCCGAATATTATCAATATTCAGGCCAGTTGGTTAACGGTGGGTAAAGAAACGGCAGGGGCTTGTCTGCACGCTGGGGCAAATGACTATGGATCGATCATGATAGAAGAAAATGTAGTGAGTGCGGCGGGAGCGCCCCATCGGTTCACCTACAAGACCATACAAGACGCCATCCGACAAGCCGGATTCGAGCCCCAGCTCCGCAATCAAGAATATGCTTTCAGAGACATTCCTGAACATATCGAAGAACAGGTCATCAATTACTGATCGCAGGAAAGCCACTGAGCAAGATCAATTAGGTCGCTTACTACGATCAGCTTCTTTTTCTATCTGCCGAGATTACTTTGTCGGAATACAATCATATTCCGATGAACAGACTTACCAACCAAACCGCCTTGATCACCGGCGGGGCACGTGGCATTGGTGCCGCCATTGCTAAATTATTCTTACAAGAGGGAGCGGCCGTTATTATCACTGATATCTTGCGCGAAGAGGGCGAACTAACTGCTTCGGCACTAGGCAGCCATTGTCTTTTCGTACAACACGACGTAACCCTGGCCAGCGCCTGGAAACAAGTGGTCAGCTTTGGGGAAGCTAAGTTCGGTCCCATTACTATATTGGTCAATAATGCGGGCGTGGTACTAAATAAGAGCTTACAACAAACTACATTAGATGAGTTCGAGACGATTTTGCGGATCAATACTACCGGTCCCTTTTTAGGGATCGAAGCCTTATTGCCCTCCATGTTACGAAATCGCAAAGGATCAATCATCAATATCTCGTCGGTGGCGGGCTTGGTCGGGTTTAGCAATTGTATTGCCTATGTAACCTCCAAGTTTGCCCTGCGTGGCATGACCAAAACCGCTGCACTCGAGTTGGCGAACAGCGGCATCAGGGTCAATTCCATTCATCCCGGGGTCATAAGAACGCCCATGGTCATGAACGATTCTATGGCAGACCTGATAGACCAGGTTACGGCGGATATTCCCATGCACAGGATAGGAGAGCCCCTTGAAATTGCACAGCTGGCCCTTTTTCTGGCCAGTGACGAATCGAGTTATTGCACCGGGGCAGAGTTTACAGCCGACGGTGGGCTCACCGCTCAATAGTCTTGGCTTACTATCTTTGGATAGTAAAAAAAATTTATGGCGGCTGATATTGGTCAGTTAAGAAAAGAATATTCACTTCATTCGCTTACCGAGACGGGCGTAGCCGCTTTACCTCTCGATCAATTTACGCAGTGGTGGAATCAGGCCATTCAATCGGACATAGAGGAGGTAAATGCCATGGCCCTCTCTACGATCAATAAAGAAGGAAGGCCCGAGTCGAGGATCGTATTGCTAAAGGGTTATAGCGAAAAAGGATTTGTATTCTTTACTAACTACGAAAGCAATAAGGGTGATCAACTGCAGCAGCATGCCCATTGCTCCTTATTATTTTTTTGGAAAGAGCTCGAGCGACAAGTCCGGATCAACGGTAGGGCCGAAAAGATCTCGACACAAGAAAGTGATGCGTATTTTAATAGCAGGCCCGAAGGCAGTAAGATCGGCGCCTGGGCCTCTCCGCAGAGCCAGGTAGTAGAAAGTCAAGAGTGGCTACACGAGAACTTTGAACGGATCAAAGCCCGGTACAATAACAATACCATTTCGCGACCTCCCCACTGGGGCGGTTTTGCCGTGCGGCCAGATAGTATGGAATTTTGGCAAGGCAGACCTAGTCGTATGCACGACAGGATCAGATACAGCCTGCAACAAGACGGGGGCTGGAAGATCGAACGATTAGCTCCCTGAATCCGATCCGATGTAGAAACGATCAGTTCTTTACGCTAAGTTCCGCGATCAGATCCATTACCTCAGAGAGAGATTGCTTAAAGCTTACCCCCTCGGGAATCGGCTTTTTATATTGTAAGGTCTGTGAACCGGACACAATGGTTGGCGTACCCGCAAAATGCAAGGAGACTTTATTCAGGAATTTCTCCATCGAGAAATTAGAGGCCGTAGAAGTCAGGTGAGAAAAAATGATATCGGGTTTCTTTAATCGCACTACATACGCTACATCCTTGATGGGAACATTCGCTCCCAAATAGATGGTGGCCAAGCCACGACTCTTCATCAAATAATAAAGAAATAATAATCCTAATTCGTGGTATTCTCCCTCAGGCAGAAATAACATTACCTGTCGCTTGGGCTGTACGGGTAAGGGCGTACGATCGATGGCTACCAGTAGTTTTTGTCTGATGACATTTGTTATCAAGTGCTCTTGCGCAGGATTGATATGACCTGTCAACCAAAGAATGCCGATCTTCTCCAAAAAGGGAAAGATCAATTTGAGTACAGTGCGCTCTACCCCCTTTTGCTCGATATGCTCTCCTAATACCCGATCGATCTTATCGACATGAAGATCGATCATCTCTTGCACCAGCTCGTTGACATTTCGCTCTTGTACGGCTTGCGTATCAGTGAGCTGTAAGATGCGCTGCTGCATTTCGGACGCATCCATTCGATCGATATGCGAGATCTTATACCCATACTTATTGAGCAGGGATATGTTGAGAACGGTCTTGAGCTCTTCGTTGCTGTAAAAACGGATGTTGGTCTCCGTCCGCTGGGGTTTTAAGAAATGATAACGCTGCTCCCAGATACGGATCGTGTGCGCTTTGATGCCAGTCAGATTCTCCAAGTCCTTAATAGTAAACGCATTCATGCATTAATTACAATCCCCTTGCAAAAAGGTTGAATAGGTGGGTCCCGATTAGCCAATCGTTATTAAACAAGGTATGATTATCAGTGCTTTATATATAAAAATAGTTTTTGGTTTTTTGGCCTTTCCTTGATCTGCACAGCCGCACCCCACTGAGCACTATCAGGTTAGCCGGCAAACTAGATCATTGAAAAAGCCGGGTAGTCTGGGTAATTTAGTAGGGATACTTTAGTAAAGGTTTTGTAAGCACAATAAATTAACTTGTTATGAAAACGATCACGAAACTACTGGTTGCCCTGGGAGCAGGATTAGCGATCGGCGGGGTCTTGGGTGTACTCTTTGCCCCACGGAAAGGAAAGGAAACCAGAGAAAAGCTAAAAGAACAAAGCGAGAAACTCAAGGCAGGACTAAACGAGAAGTTTAGATGGGGCAAAGAAAAAATGTCCGAGCAACTCAGCAGGGCAGATCGTCAGGCCGATGAGTTCATCTGAACGATCACAACCCTAAAAACCAACCATGGCAGAAGATCTGAACCGCATGGAAGCACTCGGCGAGAAGTTAAAGAGTTATCTCAATACCCGATTGGCAGAGATAAAGCTTTCGGCCGCCGAAAAAATGGCCAAGGTATTGTCCGTGTGGATCGCTATTTTATTGGCGGCATTGGTCTTTTTTCTTTTTCTTACCCTCGTATGCATAGCGGTAGCCTTACTAATAGGGCAATGGCTTCAGAATTATTGGATAGGATTCTTTATTACGGCCGGACTTGTGTTGGTATTGGGTGGAGTCGGGTGGCTCTCCAGAGATCGATGGTTGCGGATCCCGATCATGAATTTATTACTGGCCGTTTTCTTTACTGATAAAGACGATGAAGCCCATTAAAAACCTTCGCGATCTGGAGCATGAAAAAATGCGACTCCGCTTACAACGGCTCGAGCTGGAACGATCGATCCGGCACGATTGGGATGCCTTAAAACTAACTGCGGCAGGCGCCTTGTTGTTACGCCAAATGCTTGACCGCCCGGAAACGAAAGAACCCGCTACACCAAGTTGGTTTAGTACTTTATTACAACTAGGCACGTCAGCCATAGGAGAAAAGATCGGTCAATTGACTGGTGAGAAAATAGAGAGTTTTCTTAACCAAGCCTTACGCCTCGCCCTCAAAAGAAGAAAGAAAAAGTAAAAATCGGAAGGGCAAAGGGGGTATTTCATTTATTTTTAAGGTCTAACCCTTTGTTCCAATGCCCCGGGCCAATAATAAAATCGATACGCCGCCTAAACGCAAAAAAAACGAAAGCAATCCCCTTGCGCAGACCACTCGACAGCTTATTGAGCAAAAGAAAAAACTAGAGCAAGAACTCAATGAGGCCCGGTTCAAACTCAACACACTATTAGAAGCACATGATACGATCCACTATCTGATCTATCCTAAGCAGCCAGAAAAAAATTACTACTCCCCTCGTTGGGAAAAACTATTAGGTTTTTTACCCAGAGAAGCAGGGGCTATCCTAAAAGAAAAGCGAAATCATGTCTTGATCGATTCGCTGGGTATTTATGAAAAGGAGTGGGAGCGACTGCAGAAGAAAGGAAAAATAAATATTAAATACCAATATCAACATCCCAGATCGGGTAAGATTCTCTGGCTACAAGAAGAAGTAGTGAAAAAGATGGACCCTCTTTACGAACAAGAGGTCTGGGCCGGTATGATCACGGATATCAGTGAGCCCGAATTCTTCAAAGAATATATTTCCGAAAGTGAAAAGCGATTCAAAAGTATTGCCGAGGGGCTACCCATCATTATTTGGGTATCGGATGAAAACGATAATATCACATACTTCAATAACAAAGCGCAAGACTATTTTGATATAAAAAAGGGGGAGCCCTTATCACTTTCTGCCTTTGGTAAAGTCATTGACCCCTCTTTTCAAAAAAAAGTATACAATGACTGGGATCGTCTTAAAAAACGCAGGGAACCTATTCACGCCGAATTACTGGTCCGCGATCGCGCCGGAAAGCAACGATACCTCGCCATTGAAGCGATCCCAAGAATTTTACCAAGCGGACAATTCGTTGGATACATTGCGGCCACCTACGATCTCAGCAAAGAATTCCTATATAAGAACGAAATGGAGACGGCGTACCGCCTACTCCAATCTAGCGAGGAAAAATACAGGATGCTATTCGAAAATATGCAGCTGGGAGTATTAGAGGTAGATAACAAAGAAAACATTCGTTATGCCAACGATGCTTTCTTAAAGATCACGGGATATCAGTTCAATGATATTAAGGACAAAGAGGCCGGTAAACTATTTTGTGGCAATAAAGAGAGTAAGGAGATCTTGAGCCAACAACAAAAAATTCGTAAGAAAGGGCTTGAATCTGGCTACGAAATGCAACTGAAGCGAAAAAACGGAGAGTTGGCAACTGTCATTATCAGTGGCGCTCCCTTATTCGACAAAAAAGGGAAGGTCAGGGGTTCTGTAGGTATTCACTGGGATGTTACCGAATTGCGAAACCTGGAAAAAAGACTACTCGAAGAAAAACTGGCCAAAGAAAAAGAACTGATCGAAGCTAAATTACAGGCAGAAGAAGAGCAACGGACACAAATTGGTCGAGACCTCCACGACGGAGTAGGGCAAGTGTTGGCTTATTTGAGCTTACGACTGGGGTTGGCCAAAATGAAAAGCAGTGCCAATCTCGACGAGCTGCAACAACTCGAACAATCGGCCCGCAGCGCTCTGGAGCAAGTTCGATTGCTATCTCGCACCCTGGCACCGCCAGCCCTCCGCGACCTGGGACTTCGGGATGCTGTCATCGAGTTAGTGGACAGCTATGATATAATCAAAAAGCCCATACTGAAGCTGCATATCTATCGCCAAAGCGAAGACTATAATCTGAACATGGACAAGAAAATAATGGTGTATCGGATTTTACAAGAACTGCTCTTAAATTCTTTAAAATATGCCAAGGCGGCGAAGATTATTATCAAGCTTTATTTTCAGAACAATACGTTTCACTTTGAATTCAGTGATGATGGGGTAGGTTTTGACCTTTCAACGGTCAAAAAAGGTGTTGGCCTGGAATCGATTCGCTCCCGCGTTGCCTTTTATCAAGGAAAGATGACCCTATCCACCAAACCGGGGAAAGGAAATAAAGTTAGTATTCAACTTCCGCTAAATTGAATAGCTTGCCAACCATGTTTACTTCTTTGGAGGCACGAATCGTTCCTATGAGGAATTTGATCTCGTTTCTGTTCATGTTGCTTTGTTCGGTTAGCCTGGCCCAACAGCCAGATACCGTAGAACAATTTTTGGCCAACAAAGACATCCCGGCCAAAGTAAAAGTAGATCGACTCAATTCTTTAGCCCGCGATCTAGCGTATGTACACCCCTTACAGGGGGCCGAGTTTTCCTATCGAGCACTGCAATTGAGTCAAGAGGCAGATTATCCGTCCGGCATGGCCTATGCATTAAGGGCTATTGCTAGTTCGCTGCTGACAGAAGAGCGGATCTATCTCTGCATGAAAAACCTGCAACGCTCATTGCAACTATTCAAAACGATCGATGACTCTACTGGTATAGCCGGATGCTATATTTCACTGGGGCATTTATACCGTAGGCTGCAAGACCGCGATCAGGAGTTGCTTTACCACAGCAAGGCCTTTGATTTTTTTTCGAGAAAGGGATCTCCAGAACGTATTGGAGTTACCACTCATAATCTGGGAGAAACGTATTACTACCGCGGAGAATATAAAAGGGCGACTGAGTTGACAGAGCGGGCCATTGCGATCAATGACTCCTTAAGAAACTTTACCGTGCTCTCGGCTTGCTACCGGGTTATGGGCAATATTAAATTGGCGCAAAACGATAAAGAGGGGGCCGCCTATTGGTATAACAAGACACTTTCGATCTCGGAGCTGCTGGGAGAAGGGTCACAAAAAGTGGCCACCGTCGATGCGCTTATCAATTTGGCTCAGCTGGCCAGCGAGAAAAATCAAGACGAGCAAGCTTTAAAGAATTTACAAAGAGCTTTTACAATAGCGAAAGAAAACAGACTGTTTAACTATACACAGCCCATCTACGAAGCCATCATCGAGAACCATTCAAAACAGGGTGCCCTTCAAGAACTTCGCCGCACCATCAATGATTATAGAATTACCGCGCAGGAGTTGAGCAATGTAGAAACGGAAGTGATGTTTCGTTTTACGGAAACTATGTTTCGGGTTGATTCCCTCGAAAATACCGCTAACGAACTGGTAGAGAGAAACCGGACCCAACAAAATTTGATCGAAGAAAAAAACAGCCGTACCCGTATGACGGTCATTTTTTTGATCAGCTTACTGGTACTGTCGATCGTTTTGACCTATAATGTGGTAAAGCTGCGAAAAGCTAATGTCCTCTTGACAGAACAACGGGCCATGGTGCGAAGACAAAATCAGCAGCTGGAAGAACTCAATGGGCTCAAGAATAAATTTCTCAGTATCCTCTCACACGATATCAAGGCGCCGCTTCAGGGATTAAAAAGCTACGTGGGACTTCTAAAGACGGGAGGAGAACTGATCAGCCGCGGACAACTTATTCAATTCGGGACAGAGCTTGAGCAACAATTGGAAGATACCACCAAAATGGCCGACAACCTGATCCTCTGGGCCAAGCTACAAATGAAGAAGGCCCAGACGCAACCCCAATCGATTACCATCGGCCCTGAGATCGAAGAAGTGATCAGGTTATACGAAACGGCTGCCAAAGCTAAGAATCTCAAATTACAGTATCGAGGTGCTGTTGATGAAATCGTATGGGCCGATCCTAATCAATACTCATTTATAGTGCGAAACCTGGTGTATAATGCCATCAAGTACAGTCATGCCGGTGATAGCATAGAGATTAGCTCCCGCAGTCAAGGCGCTACCTCCATACTTTCCGTAACTGATTCCGGAGAAGGCATCAGTAAAGAAACGATAGAGGCCTTGTACCTAAATACTCCCATCGAATCACAGTTAGGAACCACCGGAGAAGAGGGAACCGGCCTGGGGTTGCGCATTTGTCTGGAGTTCGCTCAATTAAATCGGGGTCGACTGACCATCAAAAATAATCCCGCAGGAAAGGGGACTTGCTTTCTACTAGAGCTTCCCCATCCATAAAGGGCATAAAAAAAGCTACCCAAATGGATAGCTTTTCAAGTTCAGTGATTGCTAGTTTAGCTCAGGTTCTTACCGAGGTATTTAGCAATGTCGAACATAGACACTTGGCCTTTGTTACCGAATACTGCTTTCAGCTTGGCATCGGTGTTAACCATACGTCTGTTCTTGTTGTCCTGAAGTTTGTTGGCCTTGATATAGCCCCAAATCTTCTTAACAGCCTCGGTACGAGCGAGGGGTTTAGATCCTACTACGGCAGCAAGAGCTGCGCTGGGAGTCATCGCCTTCATGAAAGCCGCATTTGGCTTACGTGCAGACTTTTTCTTAGCAGGTTTTTTCTTAGCCGCTTTTTTAGCAGGCTTCTTTTTTGCTGCTTTCTTAGCTACTTTCTTAGCAGCTTTTTTAGCAGGCTTTTTAGCAGCTTTTTTTGCCGCTTTTTTCTTGGTTGCCATTTTTCTAAATTTAGAATGTTAATGGGTAAAGAGCTTTTCCGGTATCAAATATAGATTTTTTTGTCGCACGGCAAATTCCCTGCTGATTTTTTTCTATCCACCTATGGGGATTTCTATAAAATGCCAACAATTCCCTTGCTTTGCACTATGGACATTTCTTGGCTATCTCGTACTTCGCTGCTCATAGGAGAAACGGCCGTTAGACAGCTAAATAACGCGCATGTTATGGTCGTGGGGCTGGGGGGTGTAGGCTCCTACGCTGCAGAGTTTATTGCCCGTAGCGGCATAGGGAAAATGACCATTATTGACGGCGATACGGTCGATCCCTCCAATAGAAATCGACAATTACCCGCCCTAGCCACTACACATGGAATGTCCAAGGCCACCCTGATGCAAGAGCGCCTGCTGGCCATTAATCCTGAATTGGAGATCGAAGTCGTTACCTCCTTTGTTTCCCCCGAAATGGTTGCAACACAATTGGCGCAACGGCCCGATTATATCATCGATGCCATAGACAGTATTACCCCCAAACTCACCTTTATCAAAATGGCTTTTGACAGTGGGATCCCCCTTGTCAGCAGTATGGGAGCCGGCGCAAAACTAGATCCCACCCGC
>JBIIHS010000125.1:0-5176 GCA_044235515.1 Chitinophagaceae bacterium
AACCGACGAAAATATATTTCGCCATGTATCGTTATGCGCACCCTACCTTGAACTGATCGAAGAAATGACGGCCACCGAACTTTTGAATTTTCAGCAAACATTCAAACCTTTCTTACCGCATTTCGATACGGTTAAATTGTTGCAAACTGCAGGACTCGAAGCCGCTGCCCAAAAGCAGATCCGATACTTTTCTTCCGGAATGAAGCAACGTCTTAAGTTAATTCAAGCGTTTGCATCGGATACCCCCGTACTCTTACTGGACGAACCCTGCACCAACTTAGATCAAGACGGTATTGCCCTGTACCAGTCCTTACTACAACAGCATACCGATAACCGTATCGTTATCATCAGCAGTAACGACCCAATGGAATATGCGCATTGTACGGCCCGCATTGCGATGGGTGATTACAAGTGAAACTAATTTTTGCTAAGTTTACGCTGCTATGATTGAGGCGATATACCTTGGCAGCATTTTTTGTGCGCTACTGAATGTTTATCTGTTGCTGGTCAGTAAGAACTCGTTGCGCTCCTTCTCAAATTATATCCTCTCGCTGATCTTTTTACTGGAAGTGATTTTTGTAGTCACATACCTTTTACTCTACCTAGGCATAATCGATGCTGTTCCCCATTTGTATAAAATACCAGCGCCGTTAAATTTTTTGATCCCTCCGCTTGCTTATTTGTACGTACGGTCCATTCTCTTCAAAAAAAATCAAATTTCGAGACTGGAATTATTACACTTTCTTCCTTTTATTGCTGCTGTCATCAACTATTTACCCTTTTATCTTCTTTCCACAGAAGAAAAAATAATCATCATTCAAAAAATACGTGAGAATATTTTATTTGGCTTACAATACCAGGCCGGCCTTATTGAAGAAAATTATCTATTCTACGCAAGGACGATTCAAACTTTCATCTACCTGATATTTCAGTGGCGATTGATCATACGTTTTAAAAAAGACTACCAACACAAAATGAGACCACATCAAGTAGCCTTGATGACGAAATGGGCTACTGTTTTTACAGGCGTCTTCTCGAGCATTTTAGTAGGATTCATTTTTTTGGGCTTGTTGTTCAGTCTTCAGCCCCAAGATCATATTTTTCAATTGGTAACAATCACGCAAGGGCTTGTCTTGTCCGTCAGCTTTTTTGTGCTGAGCTCCTACATTTTGGTAAACCCGTCGATATTGATCGGGTTATCGTTAGTCAAGTACAACGCCCCACCTACTTCGCTATCAAAAGAGAGGGCACCTCGACCCATTGAAATCGAGAACCTAGAGACATCCGTGCGCATCGTTGAGGACTATATGAGGTCATCAAAAGCATACTTAAATCCAAATCTTACTCTTGCCATTGTATCCGTCGAAGTAGATATTGCTACCAAGGAATTATCTCACATTATAAATAATTATTATAAGATTCGTTTTACGGATTTTGTTAACCAGTATAGAATTGGCCACTTTATGGATATGCTCAATAATGGAAAATTAGATGATTATACCATCGAAGCGTTGATAAAAACAGCGGGTTTTACATCAAAAAGCAGCTTTCACAGCGCCTTTAAAAAAATACATAATTGTACGCCCAGCCAATATATCGCCGCCCAAAAAGCCAACTTATCGGCCTAAAACAGCAGAATTTGGTTTGAATTTCGGCATTTCAAACCAAAACCAAGCCTCCCTTTTCTTTCTTTCCTATTTCTGGTAGATAGATTTGTCACCAACCCGGTCGGAAGATCTCTGCATAAGAGCTTCCAGTACCTGGGCTTGTCATTACCAAAATATGCTGGACCATGAAAAAGGGGCTTCAACTGGCAACAATACTGATGATCAGTATGACAGCAACTGCTCAAGTTGGAATTGGAACAAATACACCGGATGCATCCGCCAAATTGGACGTCTCGTCAACTTCAAAAGGATTTCTTCCTCCCCGAATGACGGTCGCTCAACGTGCAGCCATCGCTAATCCCGCACAGGGGCTTATTATATATTGTACAAACTGTGGAACGGCTGGAGAACCTCAGTACTATAATGGAACGAGTTGGCTAAATATGGCTGGTAACGCAGCGGCCAAGGCGACACCTTCTGTGAGTGTCTCGGTGGGAACCTATACGTTTAATGGGTCTGCGCAAGGCCCTAGCGTTGCGACTAATACAGGAACAGGAAGCACATATACGTTCAGCTATGCAGGTACAGGCTCTACTACCTACGGCCCGAGTGCTACCAGGCCAACCAATGCCGGGTCGTATAATGTTACTGCAACCGTAAGTGCCAGCCCAGATGGTAATTATAATTCGGCTAGCTCTAGTGCTACCGCATTCACCATTGCAAAGGCCACTCCCACGGTTACACCGGTGATTGGCACGTATAGTTACAATATGGCCTCTCCCGCTCCACAGGGCCCCAACACGGCTAGCAATACGGGTACAGGCACTTCCTACACCTATCAGTATACAGGAACAGGATTCAACATGTATGGCCCTAGCGCAACCAGACCCACAGATGGAGGCACCTACACCGTAGTAGCTACAGTAGCGGCAAGTTCGGACGGAAACTACAACGCGGCCAGTTCAAGTCCCACCGCCTTCAGGATTTCAACCGCCCTTTCCATTGGGAACACGTATGGAGGAGGCAAAGTGGCTTATATCTTAAGACCTGGAGATAACGGATACGATGCGAATCAACAGCATGGCTATATCATATCGGGAGATCTAACGGCAGCAGGTACAGATATTATTTGGGGCACCTATGGAGTATTCATTGGTGCAACAAGTGGCGTTGTCAACGACACCACCGCCGGACCCTACTTAGGAACAGGACTAAGCAATACTAATATGATCGTAGCCAGCGAAGGAGCAGGAACAACGTATGCGGCGGGATTAGCCAGAGCGTATACCGGAGGTGGATACACAAATTGGTACTTACCGAGTGAAGCAGAGCTTTTAGTGATATGCTCCAATAAAAATATAATAGGCACTACATTTAATAGAGCCTATTACTGGACCTCAACGGAAGATGATGCCTACAACGCTTACAAGCGATATTTTGGCAATAATGCGGGAAGCCCCAGCGGTCCGTCAGATAAAAGCTTTGCCCAAGCAGGAGTAAGAGCCATCCGATCATTTTGACAGGCTCTTACTATCTATTAGAAAACAGAGTATAGAATACAGGTCAGTCGGACCCAATAAAGAGATAAAAATCGCTTACAAAAGCAGTTGTTCTTTATTTTCGGTACCTAAAGAGGAACTACCCATGACCCCCCAAATTGAATTGAAGCCCGAAAAGAAATTGATCGGACAGCGGATGAAAATGAGCTATGCTGATTACAAGATCGGTTCGCTTTGGGGCCGATTTATGCCTCGCCATAGAGAAATAAAAAATATTGTTTCCAATGATTTGATTGGCTTGACCCTGTATACTAAAACACACTTCAGTAGTTTCAGTCCCGCCAATGAATTCGAAAAATGGGCAACCATCGAAGTAAGTCAAATCGATCAAGTACCAGAAGGGATGGAAAACTACTCTTTTCCCGGCGGCCTCTATGCACTGTTCCAATACAGGGGATCCAGCACCGAAATAGCCAGATTTTATCAGGAGATCTTTACGATCTGGTTACCCTCGTCTGAGTTTGAATTGGACGACCGGCCCCATGTTGAAGTATTAGGCGCGCTATACAAGAATAATGATCCTGCTTCGGAAGAGGAGATTTGGATACCGATAAAAAGACCCTGACTTAACGACTACTCGTCATTAGCAAGTTCAGGTCGGTGTACTTAAGTTGAAAGCGCTGACTGAGGTGATAATTGGTAAGGGCTCCATTAAATAAATATAATCCGCTTCGGAGATGCTCGCGACGCCAAACCAATTTTTCGAATCCCCCCTCTTCACCGGCCTGTAGTAACAAGGGCATCAACACATTGCTGATCGCTTGCGAAGCAGTGCGGGCAAAGCCAGAAGGTATATTGGGAACACAATAGTGAATCACGCCATATTTAGTGAATACGGGCTTTTCGTGCGATGTAATCTCTGAAGTCTCAAAGCAACCGCCGCGATCTACACTTACATCAATGATAACCGAACCTGGTCGCATATTGCTAACCATCTCGTCGGTTACCACCATGGGGGTACGACCCGAAGCCGAAGACAATGCGCCTACGGCCACCTCGCATGTCTTTAATTGCTTAGCCAGTAATCGGGGCTCCATCACCGAGGTCCACAGCCGCTGTCCGATATTATTCTGCATGCGCTTGAGCCGATAAATATTATTATCGAAGATCTTTACAGAAGAGCCCATGGCCAGTGCTGCACGGGTAGCATACTCTCCTACAATACCTGCCCCCAGAATGATCACTTTAGTGGGGGCGATACCGGAGATGCCGCCCAATAAAACTCCTTTACCCTGATTAGCGGATCCAAGGTATTGACCAGCGATCAACATAACGGCACTACCGGCAATCTCACTCATACTACGCACAATAGGATAAGAGCCACTATCGTCCTTTAAATTCTCGAACGAAATAGCCGTAATTCTCTTTTCCATCATCTTGGACAAGATCGATGCTTTCATCACGGATAAGTGGATAGGAGAAATGATCAGCTGGTTGAACTGTAGCAAAGGCAGATCTTCTTCGGTTACAGGCGCACTCTTGACCAAGATGGGGCACTGATAGACGGCGGCCTTGTCGTGCACAATACGGGCACCGGCCTCGCTATAATCTTTATCCTTAAAATGAGAACCGTCTCCAGCGCCATGCTCGATCATTACCTCATGGCCATTACTCACCAGCACGCCAACAGCATCGGGCGTTAGGGCAATACGATTTTCCTGAAAGGCGGTTTCGCGGGGAATCCCAATGAGCATCCGCTCGGCCTTGGGAGGAATATCGAGCGTCTCGGCCAGGGTTTCGTAGCTAAAAGAAGTGGTAATACTTGGTTTGGAGCCCATAGATCAGGATGCTTCTGTAAATGTACGCAGATATCGCATTCCTTCGGTCCCCTCTTTGCCTGAATAGGGCTCAATTCCCATTGTCAGATGGAGCGTATCCTCCGGCAAAATACCAGGTGCTCTTTCAGGCCACTCTATCAGACAAATAGCGCCACTATTGAGCAATTCCTCGATGCCCGCCTCGCGGGCTTCGGCCTCGGAGTCGATCCGGTAAAGATCGGCATGATAAACC
>JBIIHS010000126.1:0-5165 GCA_044235515.1 Chitinophagaceae bacterium
CAAGCCATGATGAACAGTGCAGTAAATAATTTGTCCATCGACACGCCGGGTATGGGCAATGTATCAGGCAGCGGCGCCACAGATTTTGAGACCCTGTACAATCAATTGCCTCTTCGCGAAGAACAACGGCGTATCGCTCTTGACTCGATCAGCAGAGCGCTATTCAATGCAGGGAAGCTCTTGATACAGGAAATGGAAGATTGTCCCCGGGGCGTTGCTCTATTAGAAAGATTACTCTCGAGCGATACGAATTTTAGCCCCAAACAAGAACTGTATGTAACCCTTTATCGCTGCTACCAGCGATCGAACCAGCCCCAGAAGGCAAACCAAATGCTGCGCTTATTACAGGAACAATTCCCCACCGATCCCCTTACGCTGGCTATTTTGCAACCTGGCCTTACTACCCAGCAAAACCCTCGCAATGGCGATAGTATTTATCAACGGATCTATGAACTTTTTGCGGCAGAGAACTACGAAGCGGCCCTTACCACGAAAAAAATGGCCGACTCCACCTATGGGTCCAGCTACTGGACCCCTCAATTACTCTACATTGAATCGATCTATTATATCAAGCAGCGTCAAGACTCTGCAGCGATTCGATTGCTAAACCGGATCAGCGATCAATTTCCAAGCCATGCCCTGGGCCCAAAAGCCCTCGCCTTGATCGAAGCCCTTAAGAATAGAACGCAATTGGAGGCCTCATTACTCTCTATCTCATCAGGGGCACAGGCCCATGCGAATGCAGGAGTTGGCTATACCAACGATCCGCAGTCTCCCCACCTTGTTGTGCTGATCCTGTCAGGTCTCGATTCAGCATTACATATAAGAACTAAAAACGCGGTAGATCGGTACAACCGCAATCGAAACGAATCAAAAGATCTTAGCACTACCACCAGCCTATTTTCTGACACTACCTACTTGATCAGCATCTCAGGTTTTACGGACGCCAGATCGGCTGCTACCTTTAAAGAAAGAGCTGCACAGCGCACTAGCTCCGAGATAGCACCTTGGCTAGGATCACAATCGTTCTCTTGGATGATCATCTCAACCAGCAATTGGGAACGACTGCTGGAGCAAAAAGATTTAACATCTTACAAAAACTTCATCAACGATAACAGCCCCTAACTTAGCAGTATGAAACCCTCTGTACGTATTCTGTGGCGAGTCTTTGCAGGCGGCATCATTGCATTCTTGCTGATGATATTGCTCGCCAATTTTGGCGTATTCGGGAAAATGCCCTCCTTACAAGAGTTAGAGAACCCTTCCATTCTGCAAGCCTCTGAAGTCTATGCACAAGATGGCACACTAATGGGCAAATACTATACCGACAGGGGCAATCGTAGTAATGTTAAATACCGCGATATCTCACGCTATGCCATTGATGCCCTTATTGCCACAGAAGACGAACGCTTTTATAGCCACAATGGGATCGATTTTAAATCGACCTTACGTGCCGTGGTTACCCTGGGCTCCGATGGAGGCGGTAGTACAATCACCCAGCAATTGGCCAAGGCCTTACTGGCCCAAGGAAGCCGTAACAAGGCCTGGCGTGTAGTAGAAAAATTAAAGGAATGGATCATTGCCGTAAAACTCGAGAAAAATTTTACCAAAGAAGAGATCATCACCCTTTACCTGAACGTAGTTCCATTTGGAAATAATATTTATGGCATCCGCAATGCCAGCCGCACTTTTTTTCAAAAAGAACCCGATCGTTTGCAGGTAGAGGAGGCGGCCTTGCTGATCGGTATGCTCAAAGGAAATACACTCTACAATCCGGTACGAAATCCTAAAGCGGCCCTCGATCGACGCAACGTGGTGATCGGACAAATGGAAGTCAATGGCAAAATCAGCCCCGAAGAAGCAAAAGCTGTAAAGGCCCTGCCCATCCAACTCAACTACCGGAAGATGGACGAGAACACCGGATATGCCCCCTACTTTAGGGAGATTCTGAAAGACGAGGTCAAAGAAGCGCTCAAAGACCTGCGAAGACCTGATGGAGAGCCTTACAATATTTACAATGATGGATTGAAGATATACACAACGGTCAATGTAAAGATGCAGCAGTATGCGGAGGAAGCCATGGCGCAACATATGGCCATGCTGCAAAAAAATGTCAATAACCGTACCTCCATAAAGAACGGCAAGATCTGGCAAGGAAAAGAAAGTATTCTCGAGCGGGCCATGAAAGAATCCGATCGCTGGCGCAATTTAGAAGAAGAAGGGCTCAGTGACGATGAGATCAGGGCCAGCTTTAACGAAAAGGTCAGCATGCGCATTTTTGCCTGGAATGCCAAACGTGAGAAAGATACGATGATGACACCCCTTGATTCGATCAAGTATCACCGGCAAATGGAACAAGCTTCCTTTATGGCCATGGACCCCGTTACCGGAGAGATCAGAGCCTGGGTGGGTGGCATCAACTTTAAAACATACAAATACGATCACGTCAATATCAAGACTAAAAGGCAGGTAGGCTCTACCATCAAACCCCTGCTGTATACGCAAGCTGTAGAGGAACGTGGATTTACACCTGATATGCAAATCCCCAATGAAGCACAATACTTCCCGGGCAGCGGTTGGGTTCCGGCCAGTAAAGAATGCAAGGGCGGAGCCGGATCAATGTTAGCAGCATTGGCCTACTCTAAGAATTGTGCCACCGCATACATCATGAAACAAGTGGGCCCGGCCCAATTTTCTGAGTTCATGGCCCGTCTCAATATCCCTACACGCATTGAGCCTTATCCCTCCATCGCCTTGGGCACTTGCGACCTATCCCTATATGAAATGCTGTGGGGATACACCATTTTTGCCGGCAGAGGATTTTCGACCAAACCCTTTGCCATCAGTCGTATTGAGGACAGAAACGGTAACGTGATCAAGCGGTTTGACTTTAGCTCCAATAGAAAAGAAGTGATCAGCGAGGCGACGGCCTATACGATGGCCCGGATGATGCAAGGCGCTGTTGATATTGGAACAGCAGCCGGCATGCGTAACCGTGTAGGGGCGGCAGAAATGGGCGGTAAGACCGGCACCACCAACGACAATGCAGATGCCTGGTTTATTGGCTACACTCCACAAATGCTGGTAGGCTCTTGGGTGGGATTCGACGATCAGTTTATACGCAACGAAGGGGATGGTTCCAGAATGGCTCGACCTATCTGTGAATTTTTTCTAAGCAAAGTGTTATCCGATGCTAAATCGGGTATCGACAAAGAGGCTCGCTTTGTAGTACCCGCCGAAATGGGGCAGTTTGTCAATAGTGCGGATATTTTGTTAAGCGAAGAAGAGAATGCCCCCGGGGCCCAAGGGCAAGACATGGGGGTGGGAACAGAAGAAGATTATAATTACCAACCCTCCGAATATATTGGCCCGGAATCAACCCCTTTATTGGAAGAAACAAAAAAGCCCGCTGCGGCCTCTAAAAAGGATACGCTCCCAAAGTCCAATCCCACAAGCCCCTCAAAAGGAACACCGATCGGAGCCCCCAAAGAGGAGCCCCCCAAAAAAAAGGGGCTGTTTAACCGGATCAGAAATAATTAATAATGACACCATCCCCTTACTCCATAAGGGAGGCCGGTATACCGGATATTTTACTCATCAGAGAACTTTGCGCGCAAGTTTGGCCGTCTACTTATGCCACTATTTTAAACAAAGACCAGCTAGACTATATGATGGATTGGATGTATAGTCCGATATCCTTGCAACAACAAATGAACGAGGGCTGTACCTTTCTGATACTGTACCATAAGGAAAAGCCCGTAGGCTATGGTTCTTATCAGGCGATCGGTCCACAAAGCTATAAATTACAAAAGCTATACATACTACCCACTGAGCAGGGGCAAGGAGCCGGCCGATTCTTTTTGTCAGAGATTCAACGGCTGGTAAAAGAACTAGGAGGCCAATCCATTGAATTACAAGTAAACCGACAAAATAAGGCCCGCTACTTCTACGAAGCAATGGGCTACCACATTCGGGAAGAAGTTGATATTGCCGTAGGTAATGGGTTTTACATGAACGATTACATTATGTCCATGCAATTGGTTTATTAACTAAATATAGTATAGCTTTGCGCCCTATTAATAGCCAATACCATGTCTACCTTAACCCAATCGATCGATTTTAGTTTACCCTACAAAGTAGCCGATATCTCATTGGCAGAATGGGGTCGTAAAGAAATACGCCTGGCCGAAGCCGAAATGCCCGGTCTCATGGCACTGCGCTCCGAATATGGAGCCGCTCAACCACTCAAAGGAGCCCGCGTGGCCGGATGTCTTCATATGACCATTCAAACCGCCGTTTTGATAGAGACTCTTGTAGCACTCGGCGCTGAGGTCAAATGGAGCTCTTGTAATATCTTCTCTACCCAAGATCATGCAGCTGCTGCCATTGCCGCGGCCGGAATCGGTGTATTTGCCTGGAAAGGGCAAACTATCGAAGAAGCGGATTGGTGCATTGAGCAGACACTTTTCTTTGGCAGCAAAGAAAAACCCCTCAACATGATCCTCGATGACGGCGGAGACCTGACCAATATGGTATTGGATAAATTCCCCGAATTGGCGCAGCATGTAAAAGGAATTTCTGAGGAGACCACTACCGGCGTTCATCGTCTTTATGAGCGCGTTGCTAAAGGTACCCTCCCCATGCCCGCTATCAATGTGAACGACTCCGTTACCAAATCTAAATTCGATAACAAGTACGGCTGTAAAGAATCATTGGTCGATGCCATTCGTCGGGCTACCGATGTGATGCTAGCCGGTAAGATCGCCGTTGTAGGTGGATATGGTGATGTAGGAAAAGGATCGGCCGCCTCCTTAGCCGGAGCAGGTTGTCGCGTAATTGTAACCGAGATTGATCCAATTTGCGCTTTGCAAGCTGCCATGGATGGCTTTGAGGTAAAGAAGATGATCGATGCCGTCAAAGAGGCCGATATCGTAGTAACCGCCTCGGGCTGTCGCGACCTGATCACCGGTGCGCATTTCAAGCAAATGAAAGACAAGGCCATTGTTTGTAATATTGGTCACTTCGATATTGAGATCGACATCGCCTGGTTAAATACCAATTACGGTCATACGAAAGACACCATCAAACCCCAAGTAGATATTTATAATGTAGATGGAAAGGACATCATCATCTTGGCAGAAGGTCGTTTGGTCAATCTGGGCTGT
>JBIIHS010000239.1:0-5138 GCA_044235515.1 Chitinophagaceae bacterium
ACAGCCGGTTGTGTAGGATACGGGCGGCTCGATTTTCGGGTTAACAACCAGGGCGAACTTTATTTTTTGGAAATGAACCTAACTTGTTCTGTTTTTTATGAGGATGGATACGAGGGCTCGGCCGATTATATACTTAATTACGACGCCGCGGGCAAGCGCGGCTTTTTAGAGCAGATTATCAATGAGGGTATTGCGCGCCATCAACGAAAACAAAAACCCTACTATGTAAAGGGAGATTCCATATCTGGCTATGGGATTTATGCCAGTCGAAACATAGCGGCAGGAGAAGTGATCTATTATGGAGAAGAGCGCGCACAACGTCTGGTGACCAAGCGGTATATCGATAATAACTGGAACAGCGAACAACAGTTGCGCTTTCGGCGCTATGCTTATCCAATAAGCGAAGAAGTGTTTGCCCTATGGGACGAAGACCCGGCCAGTTGGGCTCCACAAAACCACAGCTGTAATGCCAATACTGTTTTTGATGGATTGAACGTGTGCACGACACGGGCCATAGGGGTAAATGAAGAACTCACACTAGATTATGCGACGTTCTTGGACCCCCGCATGGAGCCCTTTATTTGCGGTTGTGGAAGTAGCAATTGTCGTGGCACCATTAGTGGCCCTGCAGGCAATACGCTTACCAAAAGAGAGCAGGATCGAAACAAGAAAGAATAGTTATTATATAGTACAGTTATTGTATAGAAGAAACTAGCGGCCCATATATACCATTAGTATCTGTACATCGCTGGGATTAATTCCCGAAATGCGGCTAGCCTGACCGAGCGTTCTCGGTCTTACCCGGATTAGTTTTTCACGCGCCTCGTTGCCCAATGAGGAAAGTTTCAGGTAATCGAAGCTTTCAGGGATCTCCAGCTCTTCTAGTTGTGCCATCCGATGCACCAGCTCTTTTTCCTTCTCTATATATACCTCGTACTTGATCTGTATCGAGGCTTGTTCTATACTCTCTTTTGTAAACGAGAGTAGGGCTTCTCCAACTTTTTGTATGGCCGCCGCAAATTCTTCGAGCGATACATCGGGGCGCAACAAGATCTTTTGTGCCTTTTGTTTTTCTGTTATGGGCGCTGAGTTTTTTTGTTGTAACCAGCCATTTACTTCTTGCGGTTCGAGAGATAACGAGAAGAGAATTTTTTTAATTTTTTCTATCTCCTCTTTTTTTGTTTGTACTTTTTCTGTTCTGTCTTTGGTGGCCAAGCCCCAGCCAAAACTGATATCGGTCAATCGCAGATCGGCATTGTCTTGCCGCAGCAAGGTTCTGAATTCTGCCCGTGAAGTAAACATGCGATAGGGTTCTTGGGTTCCTTTGCTGATCAGATCGTCGATCAGCACCCCGATATAGGCCTCACTTCTTTTTAAAACAACAGGCTCAAGCTTTTTTGCCGAACGATGCGCATTGATGCCGGCCATCAATCCCTGACAGGCCGCCTCTTCGTATCCGGTAGTACCGTTAATTTGTCCTGCAAAAAACAGGTTTTTAAGAATTTTTGTTTCGAGCGAGTAATTTAACTGAGTGGGCGGAAAAAAATCATATTCTATCGCATAGCCCGGCCTGAACATCTTAACATTTTCAAAACCAGTAATTTTACGAATGGCGTCGTATTGAACCTCTTCTGGAAGAGAGGTCGAAAATCCATTTACATAAATCTCAACTGTGTTCCAGCCCTCCGGTTCAATAAAAAGCTGGTGCCGATCTCTTTCGGCAAAACGGTTGATTTTGTCTTCAATACTGGGGCAGTAACGTGGGCCAACACCATCTATTCTTCCGGCAAACATGGGGCTGCGGTCAAAGCCGGATTTCAGTTTTTCGTGTACTTCATTATTAGTGTAGGCTATCCAGCAGCTTCTTTGTTTTGTGGGTTTAGGGGTTTCGGTGTAGGAAAATCCAGTGACCACCTCATCACCAGGCTGCTCTTCCATTTTGCTATAGTCCAAGCTTCTGCCGTCTATTCGAGGGGGTGTTCCTGTTTTTAGGCGATCACTCTCAAACCCATGATTTACAAGCTGTTCTGTAATTCCCGTAGCTGATTTTTCCGCCATTCTGCCGCCCCCAAAATTCTTTTCACCAATGTGCACGATTCCATTCAAAAAAGTACCGTTGGTTAAAACGACCGACTTTGCTTTAATCTCGTGACCCAGACCCGTTCTTACTCCGCAGCAAACAGACCCCTTGATCAACAATCCCACCACCATATCTTGATAGAAGTCTAAGTTGGTGGTGTTTTCAAGCATTTCACGCCATTTCAGGTGAAAAAGCATTCTGTCGTTCTGAGCACGCGGGCTCCACATGGCCGGACCCTTGCTCCGGTTGAGCATCCTAAACTGAATGGTAGAAAGGTCGGTTACTATACCCGAATAGCCACCAAGGGCATCAATTTCTCTTACAATTTGACCCTTCGCAATGCCGCCCATCGCGGGATTGCAGCTCATCTGGGCAATAGTTTGCATATTCATGGTAACCAATAGGGTAGAAGAGCCCATATTGGCGGCGGCAGCGGCCGCTTCGCAGCCGGCATGACCGGCTCCAACCACAATAACATCGTATTCTTTGAACATGCGCTGCAAAGATAACGCGAAAGCGCCTATGGGTTGCGGGGTGTCACTTATTAAATGCCGGCGTATGCATTAAAAACTTATGGCTGTGTTCCACGTGGAACAAACCCCCATAAGACAAGGTATTGATCTTCTTTTTTACGCATTGTGAGCCTTTCCGATACTTTTTTGTCCTTATATCCACAAATATGGAGGGCGCCATGAAAGATTACCCGGTGTAGTTCATTACTAAAGGAGACACCCATCTTTTTTGCATTATCTCTAACCCGGTCTACACTTATATAGATCTCCGCCACCTTTCCGGGCGCCCTCTTTGTTTTGCTGTTTCTGGAAGACTTAGCTAGTGAACCAGCCCCATGCGGGGGTTCGCCATGCCCAGAAAGGTCAAAACTTATAATATCGGTGTAATAATCGTGGTGTAGGTAGCCTCTGTTTATCTCTAAAAGTCTTTTGTCGGAGCAAAAAACATAATTAATCGAATCAAGCGGGGTTTTCTCTTTCTTAAACAGTCTTTCAATAAAAGACTTTAGCAAGGTCCTTTTAGTAAAGGAGAACCCTTTTTTCTCAAAGAAGAAATAAACTTTTGATTCTGAGCTCATCAATATCAAAAATCGTAAAGAAATACCACTCAACAAGGGTAGCTTTGCAAAATAATATTAGGATCATGGTGTGTCGATTATCTGAACTCAAGCCGGGCCAGTCGGGAGTAATTAAGGAGTTTCAAAACAACGATATATTTCTAAAACTGATGGAAATGGGCTGTGTTCCAGGCGAGACCATCTTGGTAGAGCAGGTAGCCCCCTTGGGCGACCCCCTTTCTGTATCGGTAGCGGGATATCATCTAAGCCTACGACTCAACGAAGCCGATGCTATTTTTGTTGATTTAAGCCATTGATAATCATTGTTTTATAAATGAAAATTGGCCTCTATTTCGGTTCCTTTAACCCCGTTCACCAGGGCCACCTGATTGTGGCCAATTATGTTTTGAATGAGACCGATATAGAAAAGGTCTGGATGGTAGTTTCGCCGCAAAATCCGCTGAAAAAAGAGAACACGCTACTTGATGCCTATCATCGCCTGCACTTGGTAAGCCTGGCCGCCGAGCACGACAGCCGGATCAAAGCAAGCGATATCGAGTTTTCGCTTCCTAAGCCTTCTTATACGATCGATACGCTGTTGTACTTGAAAGAAAAATATCCGCAAAACGAATTTTCTATCATCATGGGAGCGGATAGTTTTCAGAATCTGCCTCGCTGGAAAAATTATCAAACACTTATTAAGGAATACGAAATATTCGTTTATCCTCGGCTGGGTTACAAGGCCGAAGAGCTGTTGGGGGCTAAGGCCACGTTTATTGACGCTCCTATCCTTCAGCTCTCTTCTACTTATATACGTGATTGTATCGCGCAAGGAAAATCAATTCGCTACATGTTACCCGATGTGGTCATAGAAGAAATAGAAAGAGGCGGGTACTATAAAAAATAACCCAGCGCCAAACAAAGCAAAACGATCAATGCCGAAAAAGTATTGGTAAAGCGCAGCAGCAAAACCGTAGCCAGTATTACCAGCAGATTTATACTACTGATCACATTACCATCGGTCAATGAAATGTCTTTTGAAATATAAAGGGTAGAGGAGATCATGATTCCGACCACCGCTGCATTGATTCCCTCGAGCGAGCGATATACGACCGCATATTTTTTTAGGTTGTGCCAAACAGGATAAAAGAATAAGACCAAGAGGGCGCTGGGTAAAAAAATGGCGATAGTGCCAATCAGACAACCCAATAATTGCATTGCGCTTCCCTGGTCTTTTAAAGCCAGGCCACCCGTAAATGAAGCGACCGAAAACACAGGTCCCGGAACGGCTTGAACGATCCCCATACCGGTATATAATTTATCTTGATCGATCTGAATGGCATTGGGATTTTTTTCTTTTACATTGGCGGGTCGAACACTCCACTGTTCGTACATCATCGGTAGTAATACTTGTCCGCCGCCGAAAACAAAACTTCCAAGCCGATAAGTGTTTTCAAAAAGGTTGATGGGCTTTCGCTCATCCCAATTGTTGGTGCGGGCGGTTTCGCTGAGAATACCGGCGGCAATAAAAATAATTCCGAAGAGCCAAAAATTCCACCAACGAACAGCCTTGGGTTTGTCGGCGCCTTGCGGAATACGTCGGGTACTAAAGTTCGTGGCAATGCCACCTACCACAATCAACAAGGGCACTAGCCAGGGTCGGCCAAACAAAACGCCGGTGGCGGCCGCACTTACCAGCATGATCACCCAGGTGATCGGATTTTTTATAGACAACGGAAAAATTCTCAAAATCGAAAAAGCCAAAAAACCGGCTGCCATGGGGGGAATAAAGCGGAAAATTTCGAATTGGGCCTCCCGACCCTCTAAGCTGACCAGCAAAAAAGAAAAAGCACCCATGAGAATACTGGCCGGAAGGATCCAAATCAACAAGGTTAGCGACGCTAACAGCACCCCACCGCGCTTATATCCGATCAGGGCCAGCGTTTGAGTAGAGGATGCGCCGGGAAGCAACTGACAAAATGCGTTGTA